>VHCZ01000181.1 GCA_016871535.1 Verrucomicrobiota bacterium | reverse complement strand
CAAAGGCCGCCTGGCTTCGTTGCTCCTCAGTCGAAGATCCAGGGAGGATATTCTCCTTCGTCGCGCCTCGCCATCCGGCCTTTGGCGCGAAAACAGGACCCCGCGGAATTTTCGGACACGCTCTTAAACCCTGAACTGATGCCGCGGCGGACGAAGCGTGCGCTCATTGGGTTGCGGCGGCGGCCGCGCCGCGTTTGACCGTGCTCACCCAGGCCTGATTGTTCAAATACCACTGCACCGTTTCTCGCATGCCCTGCTCGAACGTGTGCGCCGAACTCCACCCCAGTTCTTTGCGGATCTTTGTTGCGTCGATCGCGTATCGGCGGTCGTGACCGGGACGGTCTTTGACAAACGTAATCAGCTTGCGCGAACCGCCGCCGAGTTGAGGCGCCAGTTCATCGATCAAATCGCAGATGAGTTCGACCAACCGGAGGTTCGGCCATTCATTGCCGCCGCCGATATTGTACGTTTCGCCGACTCTCCCGCGCGTGAGCACCTGCCACAAAGCTTCAGTGTGATCACGCACGTACAGCCAATCCCGGACGTTCATCCCATCGCCATAAACCGGAATGGGACGGCGCTCGAGGACGCTCTGGATGACCACGGGAATGAGCTTTTCGGGGAATTGGAACGGACCGTAATTGTTCGAGCAATTCGTAATGACGGCCGGGAGTCCGTAGGTGTGATGATACGCGCGCACGAGCAAATCACTTCCAGCCTTGCTCGCAGAGTAAGGGGAGTTCGGAGCGTACGGAGTCGTTTCCGTGAAATATCCGGTCGGCCCGAGGCTGCCATAGACTTCGTCCGTGGACACGTGATGAAACCGGTTTGGGAGCGAGGCGGACGGTTGACCGCGCGACAGCCAGAATTCGCGGCAGGCTTCCAGCAAGTGGAATGTGCCCACGATGTTGGTATGAATGAAGTCGTCGGGCCCGGTGATCGAGCGATCCACGTGCGACTCCGCGGCCAGGTGCAGCACGTGAGTGATTTCGTAGTGGTTCACCACGCGCCGCACGGCGGTCTTGTCTCGGAGATCGACTTTCTCGAACACATACTTCGAGTGCGACGCAACTGCGGTGAGGTTCGCCAGGTGACCGGCGTAAGTCAGGCAGTCGAGATTCACCAGACGTTGAACTTCCGGTCGGTCAATCACATGTTGAACGACATTCGAGCCGATGAAGCCGGCGCCGCCGGTAACGAGCACATTCATGTTCGGAACATCTCTACCCAAATTTTCTGTTGCGTCCAGCGGACTCTTTCGCCGCAATGCATTTCTGTCTTGTGGGATCGCGGGAGTCTGCGGTTCAATCTCGCGTCCATGGACGCGGACGAGAACCATCGCTCACCACAGCGCTCTGATCGCATCCGAACGCCGGCGGCTTACAAGATCTGCGAGGGCGTTTCGGGATCTCTGATTTGCGTCGCGATTGTTTTCACTCCCTGGGCGTTTGGCACGACGCAAGATTGGTCGGTCTGGACGATGAATGTCCTCTGCTGCCTGCTCGGGGCGGTTCTCGTCGCGAAGTGGTTGATTCGGCGGCAGACAGCTTACAAGCCGGCGCGTTGGGGTGAAGCTAGAGAGATTGGGGGAATTCGACTGGAATCTCCGGGACAACGAATCGCGCGCTATCTGACGGTGAGCCTCGCGGCGATGTCGGCGGTTTTGCTGGCGTATTGCCTGGCGAGCGTCTGGAACGCGCGCGCCACGTATCTTCCTCTGGAGAATCGCTTCGAGTATCACGACTACATCGCGTGGCTGCCGCACACTTACAACCGGACCGCCACTTTGAATGCTTTCTGGCAGTATCTGGGTTTGGCTTTCTTCTTCTGGGCGACACGCGATTGGCTCTTAGGCAAGACCAGTCGAGAGCGCCGAGAGGCGGCAGAGGACAGGCGAGGGGACTCCGGCGAGAGACGGCGAGGACAAGGGGAACGACGAACGACGAGCGTTGAGCGCTCATGGCGCACGGAAGGCGCGGAGGCTGAGAACGAAGCACCGGAGTCCGAATCTCGGACCGTCGAAGGACACGCGGTCGCCGGGCCCCGCGGTTCCACGCTTCCACGCTTCCACGCTTCCACGCTCCCCGCCCGCTTACGCTTGTTGCTTTGGGTGCTTTGCATCAACGGCGCGGCTCTCGCGCTGGAAGGAATTCTGCAACGGCTCGATGGGACGAATAAGTTGCTGTGGCTTGTTGTTCCTTATTTCAACAACGTTGCCGAGGCTCAATTCGGCCCCTATGCTTATCGGTCCAATGCCGCCACCTACCTCAATTTGATCTGGCCGGTCTGCCTTGGTTTTTGGTTGATGCTGCGCAACTCGTCCACTCGAATGCGAATGGTCGCTCAACGCATTGGCGGCGGAAGCTACATGGTTCTGCTGCCATGCGCGGTGGTCATGGCGTCGGCTCCTATTATTTCGACCAGCCGGGGCGGCGCTTTGATCGCGCTGGCCGCAGTGCCCGTGGCTTCGGGAATTGTTTTTTTTGCAGCGCGGCGCGAACGCGCGTTGGTTCGGGCCAGCATGCTCACCTTGTTCCTCGTCATCCTGGGTTTCTCAACCTTCCTGGGTTGGAAGGACCTCGCCCTTAGATTAGAAAACATGTTTTCGGATAACATTGGCGGCAGGATGCAGATTTACGATAACTGCCGCGCTATTGCCGAGCAGTTTCCTCTACTTGGGACTGGTCCGGCGTCGTTCCCGGCTATCTACCAATTGTACAAAGAACCGAATCAGGTTTGGGAGGCGTACCTGCATGACGATTGGCTGGAGACACGCATCACGTTTGGAGGGCTCGGATTTGGGTTGATCCTGCTTATGCTCGCCGTCGTCCTGCTTCGATGGTCGGCGCCGAACGGGATCCCGGCGCCCTGGGAATTCCCGGCGTGCATCTGGCTGGCGATGGTTGGCTGCCTGATCCACGCGAAGTTCGATTTTCCACTGCAAGTCTATTCCATCCATTTCCTGTTCCTCCTTTTATGCTCCATCGCTTTTTGTCTGGCGCGGAAGTAAGCTGGGGGGCGAAGTCCCCGGTAAAAGAAAGGGCGCGTGATGTCCGATCGCCAGCGTTCCGGGTGGAAATCCTTGCCCTGGCAGTTTTGGTGACAACCACAGGATGCCAGAACCCGGGCACGCAGTTCTATCCCCTTGGCATCTATTCTGTGCCTGGAAAAGAACTCCCTGCCATTCGGAGGGCAGGCTTCAATCTTGCCACGGGTCCGGCTGAGCGAGCCTTCCTGGACGCCGCGCAGACTGCGGACCTCAAAGTCCTGGCTTCACTGCCCACCCCTGCCGGGCCGAAGTTCAATGCTCTGGCCGTGCGCCGCGCGGTGGGAGCATTCGATTCCCATCCTGCGCTGTGGGGTTGGTATCTGATCGACGAACCCGATGTGGGCAAGGTCTCGCCCGATGAGGTCAGAGCGGCCCAGCGATTCATCGAATCCATACCGGCCCGAAAACCCACCGCGCTGGTGATCTACCAGGGTCCCACGGCCCTCGATTACGCGAACATCGCGGACATTACCATGATCGACCGGTACCCGATTCCCTGGCTGCCTCTCGCGAACGTTCCGCAGCACGTGCGCATGGTGCGGCTGGCCTTGGGGAAGAAGAAACCTCTCATTGCCGTGATCCAAGCATTCGATTGGAACGCGTATCGTGAGGAACTGCCGGGCGAACAGAATCTCCGTCCACCCACCTACGAAGAATTGCGCTGCATGACTTATTGCGCACTCGCGCAGAGAGCGACCGGTTTGCTATATTATTGTTTTGCGTCGGGCGCCTGGAGAATCACTGAACATCCGGAAGTGTGGGATGCTCTAAAAAAAGTCGTGGCCGAGGTGAACGAACAGTTGCCGCTGTTCCAGGCCGAGCACCTTTGGTGGCCGCGCAGCCATCAATTTGGCAACCCGGCTATTCGCTTCAACGAAGCTCTGGACAGCAGCATCACTTCCGTCTTGCTCCGGGTGAAGCGCGGCAACGCCGCCGTTCCGCCCGGCAACTATGTCCTGGCCGTTAACAACACAGACAAGGCGCATACCTACAGTTTCTCGCTGCCGAAGCCGCGCCCGCGTGCCGAGAGAACAACCGATCAGCGATTCACAGCCAAATCCGGGGACTCTGCCATCGGCATTATTGAAGTCCTGGGCGAAGACCGATTTGTCGCCTTTTTGGACGGTTGGGTAACCGACTCGTTTGAGCCTTATGCCGTGCATGTGTACGGTCCACTCCCCCATCTACGCTCTCCCAAAGAGAGATTCACTGTCAGACCACCGGGGAGTCGCCACTGAGAACAATGAAGGAGAGGCAAAGCGGTTAATTTGGCGTCTCGCGACGATTCCAAAGATAGAGTGCAACTCTGCCCTACAGCCAGGAAGGACCGAGGCATGATCTGCCCATCGTGAATCTGCTTGTTTCCAGTCGCCCTCTCTCGCTAAGAATGCCGAGTGGGCAACACCCCCAAAACACGATTGGGCATTCTCGGCTCCGGCAAAGGCTCGAATATGGTCGCCATCGCCGAAGCGTGCGCGAGCGGCCAGTTCCCCCTGGAAATCGCCCTCGTGCTCAGCGATGTCGAGCACTCCGGCATTCTGGCGCGCGCGCGCGAACGCGGGCTTCCCGCGCAATTCATCGCGCCGGGAAAATTTCGCACCAAGCTGGATGAGGAAGCCGAGCGCCAGTACGTCCAGGCCTTGCAAGCCGCCCGGGTCGAGCTGGTCGCGCTGGCGGGATTCATGCGAATTCTGAAGGGCGACTTTCTCCGGGCGTTTCCCCAGCGCGTCGTGAACATTCATCCTTCCGTGCTTCCTGCTTTTCCCGGTCTCGAATCCTGGCGCCAGGCGCTCGATTACGGAGTCAAGGTCACGGGCTGCACTGTCCACCTCGCCGATCCAGGCATCGACACGGGGCCGATCCTCGCGCAACAAACCGTGCCGGTGCTGGACGACGACATACCGGCCACGTTGCACGAACGGATTCAGCAGGCGGAACGAGTCCTGTATCCCGCGACGCTCGCCGCGCTGGCTCAAGGAAAAATTCGCATCGCTGGGCGGCGCACATTCCGGATTGCTCCCGCCAGGAGTTGACGGCACTTTATCCCGCTTGATTGACACGCGCATGAAGAACAGACGCATTTTGCGATTTGGTTTGCCCAAGGGCAGTCTGGAGCAGGCCACGCTTGAAAAGATGGCCAAAGCCGGATTCAACATCCAGGTCAGCTCGCGTTCGTACATCCCTTACGTCGATGACGAAGAACTGGAAGTCCGGCTGATTCGCGCGCAGGAAATCAGCCGCTACGTCGAGCACGGCTATCTCGATTGCGGCATCACCGGCCACGACTGGATCACCGAGAATGGCTCCGACGTTCACGAAGTCGGCGAATTCCTGTTCAGCAAAGCGACCCGCCAGCCGGCGCGCTGGGTCCTGGCCGTGCCGGAGAATTCGCCGATCCGCTCCGTCAAAGATTTGCGCGGAAAACGAATCGCCACGGAACTCGTCCAACTGACCCGCCGGCATCTGCGCAAGCACGGCGTCAAAGCCGAAGTCGAGTTTTCCTGGGGCGCCACGGAGGTCAAGGCCCACGAATTGGTCGATGCGATCGTCGAGCTGACCGAGACCGGATCTTCGCTGCGCGCGAACAAACTTCGGATTGTGGATACGCTGCTGGTTTCGACGCCGCGTCTGGTGGCGAACCACACGGCGTGGAAGAACAAATGGAAGCGGGAGAAAATCGAAAATCTGGCGCTCTTGCTCCAAGGCGCGCTGGAAGCCGAAGCGAAGGTCGGGCTGAAGATGAACGTGGCGGCAAGGAATCTCGGCCGGCTGCTGCAAGCCCTGCCCGCCTTGCGCAATCCCACGGTGTCCAATCTGAGCCAGACCGGTTGGGTCGCGGTCGAGACGATCATTGACGAACACGTCGTCCGGGAATTGATTCCCCGCTTGAAAGCCGCCGGGGCCGAAGGAATCATTGAGTATCCGCTCAATAAAGTTGTATATTAGCGCCTGACAACAAACTCCAATCTATGGGATCACTGAAAAAGCGACGCAAAGCGAAAATCAACAAGCACAAACGCCGAAAGCAACTTCGCGCCAATCGCCACAAGAAGCGCACCTGGCAGAAGTAGCGCTGAAATCGCGCGAAACAGAATTGGACTTCCTGGCGCGGCGCTGTTCGAGACCCGAGCAGCGCGGCACTTTTTGTTTCACACTTCCATGCAAGAATTCTTCCGTTGGGTTGGTTTGGCCACCGCATGCGGACTGCTTGCGACGGGCTGCGCGACCTCCTCCCCCCGTCCGGCAGCAGCCTCGGCCACGACGCCCAGATTGGCCGCGCCTCACGCGAAGGCCGCCAGCGTCTCCAGGCCAAAACCGGAAGCGGACGAGGAAATCCCCATCCAGGCCCTCGCGCACTACGCCGCGGGGCTGGCGCATGACTTGGGCGGCGAATCGGATCAGGCGCTCGAGGAATACACCGCATCTGCGCTCGCCAATCCGGCCCACGAACCCGTCGTCGTCGAGGCCGCGCGACGCTGCCTGCGCGCGCGCAAGACGGACAAAGCCATCGAAATCCTGCTCAAATCCACGGCGTCTCCGGCCGCGTCCGGATCGCTCTACGGCTGGCTCGGATTGGCGTACGGGCAGGCCGGCAAGACCGATCTCGCCATCCGCGCCAATCGCGTCGCCATTAAGAAGCTGCCGCGTTCGTTGCCGGCGTACCAGAACCTCGCGCAAATCCATCTTCAAAACCATCAGACCAACGAAGCGCTGCGCGTGCTGAACCAGGCGGCGCAACAGCCGTCGGTCGAAGCGGCGTTCCTGGTCGAACTGGCCGAACTCTACGCTCGCTTCAGCAAGCTGAAAAACCTGAGCGACGATTCGGTCAAGGATCGCGCGCTCCAGTCGCTGGATCGCGCGGCCAAACTCAATTCCTCCAATCCCGTGACCTTGCAGAAGCTCGCGGATGGTTATCTGGAACTGGGCGCGTTCGCCAAGGCCGAGGAAGGCTACTCCCATTTGCTCAAGACGTATCCGCAACTTTCTTTCATCCGCGGCAAGCTCGCCGACCTCTACATTCGCATGGGAAGAAAGGACAAGGCCGCCGAGCAGCTCGAAGCCATCGCGCGCGCCGAGCCGGCCAACGCCCGCACGCTGGCTTTCCTCGGTTCGCTGGCGCTGGAGGAAAACAAAGTGGACGAAGCCGTGCGGCACTTCGAGAGCGCGCTGGTGCTGAGTCCGGACCTGGAGAACGTCTATTACGAACTGGTCGCCGTCAAAATCATCCACCAGAAAAAATCCGAAGACGCGCTGGCGTTGCTGGGCAAGGCCCGATCCCGATTCAAGCCCGGTTTCGCGATGGAGTTTTATTCGGGCCTGGCCTACTCCCAGTTGAAGAAATACGGCGAAGCCGTGAAATACTTCACCTCGGCCGAATTGATCGCGAAAACGGACTCGCCGAATCGGCTGACCCATCCCTTCTACTATCAGCTCGGCGCCGCCTGCGAACGGAATGGCGGTCTGGAGCAGGCGGAAAAACATTTCCAGAAATGCCTTGAACTCGATCCGGATTCCGCCGATGCCATGAACTACCTCGGTTACATGTGGGCGGAACGCGGCCTCAAACTGGAGCAAGCCCGCGTCCTGATTCAGCGGGCCGTGGAACTGGAGCCGAACAATGCGGCCTTCCTCGACAGCCTGGCCTGGGTGCTTTTCAAACTGAACCAGCCCAAGGAAGCGCTCACGTACATGCTGCGCGCCATCGAAAAATCCGATGAACCCGATGCCACGCTCTACGATCATCTGGGCGACATCTACGCCGCGCTCGAAGAACCGGAGCGGGCGCGCGAGGCCTGGCAGAAATCTCTCGGCGTTGAACCGAACGACAAGATCAAAGAAAAGCTGGGCGGCAGTGCGCAGTGATCGGTTGTCAGTTGTCAGTTGCCAGTTGTCAGTGAAATAAGCGTTGATTCGAGGCAGTTATCGGTTTGTTTTCAGACTTAGAATTCCAAACCACGGTCATGGCCTTTCGATACAGCAAACATTACACACGCGACGAAGCCCGGGCCTTGTTGCCGCAGATCAGCGCTTGGCTGGATCAACTGGTCAAGCTTCGCGGCCAGCTTCAAGAATGCGATCGGAACATCCGCGCTCTGACCGCTCAGGGCCACGACGTGGGAGGCGAACCGGTCAGTCGTTGGCTGAAGACGGTTCGCGAGACGCAGGCGGTTCAGGCCGAATTTCAGAAGCGAGAGATTCTGATCAAAGACCTCGATCGCGGCCTGATTGATTTCCCGGCCTTTGTCGCCGGCCAGGAGGTTTTTCTTTGTTGGGAGAAGGACGAAGAAGACATCGATTACTGGCACGACCTGACTTCAGGCTACAGCGGGCGGGAGAAACTGTAGGACGGCTGCACTCGCCCTCGCCCAGCGGGAGAGGGTTTGGGGGGGCGCGGTCCATTCGAAGGTCGTTGATTTGCGCAACGCCTTCACCCTCACGCTATCCCTCTCCCTCGAATGGTTACATGCGCCGGAAGCTGGAGATCGCGCGCATGTATTGGGCGCGCTCGAAGGCGCTCGGATCCGGACAGTTCTTCTGGCTCATGCTCCCCTGCAACTGCGCGACTGACTCGTATTCGTGCTCCTCCATCCAGTCGGTTATTTCCTTTTCGATGGCCGTCAGATGCGGGATGCCCCGCCGCAACAACACCGAACAAAGCATGGTGACATCCGCGCCGGCCATCAGCATTCGCAAGGCGTCGGTGCCGCGATGAATTCCGCTGGTCGCCGCCAGGCTGGCGCCGACGTGATCGTACAGGATCGCGATCCACCGGAGGGGCAGCCGCATGGCCATGGGCGTGCTCAGGAGCACACTCGGGACGACTTCCAATGTCTCCAGCTCGATGTCGGGCTGGTAAAAGCGGTTGAACAGAACCAGGCCGTCCGCGCCCGCCAGGTCGAGCTTCTTCGCCATGTGAGCGAAGTTGGTGAAGAACGGGCCGAGTTTGACCGCAACCGGAACTGTCACCACGGACTTCACCGCGGAAAGGATTTCCAGGTAAGTCTTCTCGATTTCTGCGGCGCTTAACTCCGGGTCGGTCGGGATGCTGTAAATGTTCAACTCGATCGCGTCCGCGCCCGCCTGCTCCATGAGCCGGGCGAAATCGATCCAGCCGCCCAGGGTCGAACCGTTCAGGCTCGCGATGATCGGGATGCGGACCAGCTCCTTGGCCTTGGCGATGTGGCGCAAGTAAGCTTCGGGGCCGACGTGAAATTCCGCTGGCTGCGGGAAGTAGGAGAGCGCTTCCGGATAGCTTTCCGCGCCGAAGGTCATGTAGTGGTGAAATTCAAAGCGCTCGTAACGGATTTGTTCCTCGAACAGCGAATGGAGCACGACGGCGGCCGCGCCGGCGTCTTCGAAGCGTTTGATGTTCTCCACGGTTTCGGAAAGCGGAGAAGCCGAGGCCACGAGCGGCGTGCGCAGATTCAGGCCGAGGTATGTGGTGGACAGATCCATATTGCGTCGTGGACTGATCGCGCGCGTCTGGTAAGGCGCGCGTCTGGCCGGGCCGACAGTGCGTTTCCCCTCACCCCGGCCCTCTCCCCTGGGGAGAGGGGGAATCGATCTCCACATCGGGGATGAGGGCCCGCGTCGAATTTGTCTGATGCAGAGTATGGGTTTCCCTCTCCCCGGGGAGAGGGCCAGGGTGAGGGGAAGCGCGGCGTGCGAATGCTCGGCGATCCAAAGGGCTGGCCTGGAGCTTCACACGTCGGCATGCGCTTCGGTGGATTTCGCATTGGGGGAATCGTTGGCGGGTTTCGGTTTCACGCCCGGCTCACTCGCCGTTTTCCACGGCCGCGCGGCCAGGTATTGAAACAGGTGCCAGCGGGTTTCGGCGTCGATTTGCGCTTGAGTGAACAATTCCTTTGCGACTTCGGGTTTGCTCTGCGTGAGCATCCGGAATCGGTTCTCCATTTGAAAATAATCCTGCACTTTTCCCTTCGGCGCGGGCGAGTCCAGTTGCAGCGGATTCTCGCCGTTCCTCGCGCGGTCGGGATGATAGCGATAGAGAAGCCACTGGCCGGTGTTGACCGCGGCCTTCTGGTTTTGCAGCGCGGTCGCCATGTTAATGCCGTGCGCGATGCAATGGCTGTAAGCGATAATCAACGAAGGGCCGTCGTACGCTTCGGCTTCCAGGAAAGCCTTGACCGTATGCTCGTCCTTGGCCCCGAACGCGACCGAGGCCACATAGATGTTGCCGTAAGTCATCGCGATAAGCCCCAGATCCTTTTTCGCGGCCGGCTTGCCGCCGGTGGCAAATTTGGCCACGGCTCCGCGCGGCGTCGATTTGGACATCTGGCCGCCCGTGTTGGAATACACTTCCGTGTCGAGCACGAGAACCTTGACCTTGCGCCCGCTCGCCAGAACGTGGTCCAGGCCGCCGTACCCGATGTCGTAGGCCCAGCCGTCCCCGCCGACGATCCAGACGCTTTTGCGCACGAGCGCATCTGCAACACCCAGGAGCCGGCGGGCTTCTTCGGAATTCAGGCTTTCGAGCTTGGCCTTCAATTCGGCGACGGCCAGGCGCTGTTCGTGAATGGCCGCCTCGTCCTTTTGGTCGTTCGCGAGAATTTGCTGCACCAGAGTTTCGCCCACGGTCCAGGAAAGCGGTTCGAGTTGTTCGCGGGCCAATTCCATTTGTTTGTCCAGGGAAACTCGAAAGCCCAGGCCGAACTCGGCGTTGTCCTCGAACAGGGAGTTGCACCACGCCGGACCGCGGCCCGCGGCGGTTTGGGTCCAGGGCGCAGTCGGCAAGTTCCCTCCGTAGATCGAGGAGCAGCCGGTGGCGTTCGCAATGATCAATCGCTTCCCAAACAACGCGGACAGCAGGCGCAAGTACGGCGTTTCGCCGCACCCGGCGCAAGCGCCCGAGAACTCAAACAACGGCGTCAGGATCTGCTGCTCCCGCACGCTGGCCACGTGGACGCGATGCCGCTCGCGCTCCGGGATGCCGAGGAAGAAATCCCAATTCCGTCGTTCGGCGTCCCGCAACGGAACCTGGGGCCGCATGTTGATCGCTTTGAGCCGCGCCTCGGACTTATTCCGCACCGGACACACATCCACGCAGAGCGCGCAACCGGTGCAATCCTCCGGCGCTACCTGCAAGGTGTATTTGAGTCCGCGCCAATCCGGATGACGGGCATCGCGCGATTTGAAGGTTTCCGGCGCCGCCGCCAGAGCCGTCGCTTCATAGACCTTGCTGCGGATGACCGAGTGAGGACAAACGAAGACGCATTTCCCGCATTGAATGCAAATGTCAGAATCCCAAACGGGAATCTCCAGCGCCAGATTGCGCTTTTCCCAGCGGGCCGTGCCGGTCGGAAACGTGCCGTCACAAGGCAGCGCGCTCACCGGCAGTCGTCGCCGCGCCCGGCGAGAATCGGGCCGACGACCTCCTGCACGAAGCGCGGCGCCGCTTTGGGGAACGGCGAGCGAGTTTCCGTCGCGCATTGCGGAGCCGGACAGCCCTGGCTCGCCGCTTCCAGGCGGGAAGGGCCTTTCTCAATTTCGGATTTGAGATTTGAGATTTGAGATCTAGCGCCAGGGTCTGCGCCGGAACCCCGCTCTGCGTCCGCCGGCACTTCGACGCGGTGCAGGTGCGCGAGCGTGCCATCCACGGCTTTCAGGTTCATCTCCACGATCTCCGGCCCCTTTTTCGCGTAGGTCTTGCGGATGGAGTTTTTGATGGCCTCAATCGCTTCCTCGCGCGGCAACACGCCCGAGGCGGAGAAGAAACACGCTTGCATAATAGTGTTTTGTTCGATCGACAGGGTGTGATTGAAGTCCGGCATGAGCGATTTCCCCTCGCGTGAGACCGTCTCCGGCTTGTAACTGGCCGCGAGCTTGAACGACGGATCGAGGATCGAGACCGCCAGTTCGCCGCGCGTTTTGACGCGGTAAAACTGCCCGCCGAGCACCACCTGGGGCGCATCCGCCTTTTCCGGAGCGGGCAATTCCACGCCGTCCACCGGGTGGCAGTTGTAGCATTTCAACGAGACGAACGCCGCTTTGCCTTTCGCGACATCGCCATCCGGGAGGCGAAGCCCGCTCGCAGATTGAAGGGCGGGTTCACAACCGGCTGAAAGCAGCAGGCACAATCCAGTCAGACCAACGCAAAGACGCTGCATAAAGACGCTCCTTTCTTATCGGGGTCATAAACTTTGCAGTACCCCTCGGCCCGGCCAAGGGGCTGCGCTGCCCGTCAATTGGCAAACGCTGCGCTCAAATTGCTCCACGACTGAAGTCTGAAGCGGCAACCGCGAATGAATGCGTAGCGCGCGCACTAACCCCGATTCCATATTCGCGTCTATTCGCGGTGGCCAAGCGCCACACGTCAGGCCGCCGATGCCTGCACGGGAACGGCATCAGGAGCACACTCCGGGAATGCGTCCTCCCTCTTTTGCCTAAGTGGTCCGTTTCGTAAATACGCTCACGTTCGTTGCGCCCAATTTGGCCTGGGGCAAGGCGCGACGAGCGAGCATCCCCCGCCAGTGGGGCTGTGACCGAGGAGCAACGCAGCCCCAGGCCAAATTG
>VHCZ01000180.1 GCA_016871535.1 Verrucomicrobiota bacterium | reverse complement strand
TTTTTCGCCAGACTTCGTTGCTTGCTCCTTACAGATCCACTTCGGGATATGCTCGTCGCTCGCGCCTCGTCTGGCCGAAAAATCCCTTGCCGCGAACGTGAGCGTATTTATGAAATGGACCACTTAGGATTGGAAAAGGACCCACTGTTGGCGTAACGAAGCGGAAACCGATTCGCGCGTTCCTCCGCAAAGAATTCCAGGCGCATCACCTGAGCCTGGTGATCGCCGCCGGTTTGCTGTTTCTGCATTTGATCGTTGTGGCCATCCGGAGTGTGGAGTTGGACCCAACCGATCCCAACAGCGCATTCCGGGCCACGCTGGAATTCTGGTGGGTGCTGTGGTTGGGACTCCCGTTTCTGGTGGGCTGCGCGGCGGTGGCGGAGGAACGCAAACTCGGCACGCTGGAAGGCCAGTTGTGCCTTCCAATGGCTCGCGGCGCTCAATTCACGGTGAAGCTCGGCGTGGCGCTGTTGTTGGGCATTTTTCTCGGCGGCGTGATGCCCTGGGTGGCGAAAGGCGTTGGAGGTTTTGACGCCGTTCCGGGGGCTTTTCGCGAGGCGAGGAGGGCAATTCCTTCTCGGTGGCAACCCCTGGCATTGACCTGTCTGATTGCGGCCGGGATCACGCTGGTATCGTTCTACGCCTCGACGCTCAGGCGCAGTTTGCTGCATGCGATGGGCACGGCCGTGATATTCGGGTTCGCGCTGATGGCCATCGGAGGTTGGGCCATCGCTGCTGCAATTGATCCCCGGAATCCGCCGCCATGGGGAACCCCGTTGATCATCTACGTCGGAGGGCCGCTCATGCTGGCCGCGCTGTTCTGGCTCGGACTCAAAAACTACGCCCACGTGGAAACGGGCTGGAGGCTCGCGGTTCGAAACCTCCTGGTGATAATCGTGACGCTTGCGTTTGCGTTCACGGTGACGGCGGTGGTTTACCGTCGTTCGTGGGAACGGTTCATGACCTTGGAGCCAAGCCACGGCCCGGCGCGATTGAGCGGATCGGTTCGTCCGAAGATTTGCAGCACTACCGGACGCAAACTTTTCGTGTTGCTGCCGGATGGCCGGCTTTGGGCGGCTGGACAATATGAAATCAAAGAACTGGATGAATACGTGGAGACTCACAGAATCGACAGGGGAGCACCGACCATCCGCCGGGAGAAAGCTCGCATTCCGGTCCCCGTGGACGGGGTGTTTATCGGCACATCGAAATGGATTGCTTTGGCGAGCACGTCCACGCGGGTGGTCGGCATTCAATCGGATGGAAGTTTATGGAGAATCTTCTCGCAGCCGACTTTCGGCTGGCATCTAAGAGCGTGTCCGAAAATTGCGCGGGGTCCTGCGGCGAGGGATTTTGGCTGTGGCCAAGGCGGCGAGGTCCGAGCATCCCCAACGCGGGCTGTAAGGACCGAGCCAACGCAGGCCACGGACAAAAGACCCGCCGCCCGGAGGGTTTTCGCGCCAAAGGCCGCCTGGCTTCGTTGCTCCTCAGTCGAAGATCCAGGGAGGATATTCTCCTTCGTTGCGCCTCGCCATCCGGCCTTTGGCGCGAAAACAGGACCCCGCGGAATTTTCGGACACGCTCTAAGGAGTTTGTCCTTGATTCCAGAACCTGAGCGCATCGGAACCGATGTCGTTTGGAAAACGGTCGTTGGCGGGCACGGCCATTTCCTGGCGCTCAAGAAGGACGGCTCCGTGTGAGGATGGCGCAGTCATCAATACGGGCCGCGGGGAGTCGGCATGGAGGAACTCCCGGACGAGCCGACGCGCATTGGCTCGGATTCGGATTGGGTTTCTATCTTCGCTTCTCAGAATGAATCCATTGGGATCAAACGCGACGGCAGCGTGTGGAGAGGCGAGGGTCTCTCTCTTGGGCAGGACGGTCGGCAGGGCTGGAAGTACTGGCCCGGTGCCGACCCCGTTCGCTGGAATCTGGATGGATCCGGCTGGCGGGTCTTTGCGCGCGTGGGAATGTCGGATCTCGTCCTCCAGCAGGAAGGAATTGTTTGGGCGGCGGGGCAACTTCCACCTTATCTGCTTGGCACTCACCTTAAGCGCGGCTTCGTTACGGAGCCTTTGCGAATCAGCCGTGGCTCGGATTGGGCTGACTTCGCGTCGCATTCTGATTCTTTGGCGGCGATCAACAAGAACGGCGCGCTTTATCTGCAGAGCTTGACGCCAGGTTCAGCTTTTTGGCCGGGCAATCTGCGAACGCCGAGCCAGTATTCGGACTGGCTGGCGGTTGGGAACTGCGGGTGGCAAGAACTGGCCGCCCTGGCTGCGGATGGGACTTTGTGCGTCTGGGGCGAGCTGTTCCGAAGTGGAAGCCTTCTCGGTCCGACGCGGAAGCCGCTGTGGAGCATTAATATTTTTGGGCAGGGAGAAATAGGCCCAAGGTGAAGCAGACGGTTGTTTTTTTTGAAGATTGTAGAGGATCTGGAGATCCTGGTAATTTGGAGTCATGCAAGGAAAGGACAAAGGGGACCCAAGGAGACCTATGCCAAAGAACCCGGCGCCAAGACCTTTGGTCTCTTCAGTCCCTTCAAACTCCGCCGGCTTCATCCCCCCGCACGGCGGGTATAAAAACCTGCGCTCATACCAAAAGGCTCTCATTGTCTATGATGCCACACTCCATTTCTGCCGCCGTTTCATAAGCCCCAAAGATCGCACCTTTGACCAGATCGTTCAGGCGCCTGCGAGAGCTCAACCGCACTGCGGGCGCAAACTACGAAACCTTCAAAAAAGGCATCGAACACCCTGACCCGGCTATCTGCGCCAACGTTATCCTCGGTTTGATCAAGCTGACCAACTATCTCCTGGACCAGCAGATTCGAGCGTTAGAGAAAGCGTTCGTGGAACAAGGCGGTCTGCGCGAAGCTATGACACGCGCGCGTCTGGCGCGTCGCGGCAGGCATTGAGAGACAGCAATATCTTCCTGGCCTCACTGCTGCGCAGGAATGCGAACTCGCAGCAACGTGAACGGCAGCACGTCGAGCTCGATCTTGCCATCCCGCACCCCGACGGTTTTGTCCAGGGGCTTGATGGCTTCCGGTCTCTCCAACGTGTTTGCTGCCCAGGGAACTTCGCCCGTGAGCATTCGCACGTCCGCCGGGCCGGCGACCTGGAATCCATTCAACTCGATCGCCACGCGGATCGGTCCCCACGAACCGCGATAGACCAAAGACAGGAGAAGGCTGCCGTCCGTGGCGAGCGCAGCCAGCGCATCGGTAGCCCCGAACGACGCGGTGCGCGTGGCGCTTTTCAAATCCGGCAGCACGAGCGGCGCGGTCTCCGTGGCCGTCTCCAATTCCACCGCCACCGGCGTCGCTCCCGCCAATGCGGCGAGCCCGTCCCGGCGAGCCGCTCGACGCGCGTGGAACACGTCCGACTCGGCTCGCTGGGGACAGGCTCGCCCTACCGTCAGGTTCATGGAGAACGGTCGTGAGCTTCACGAAGCGGATGCAAACTCGCCTTGATCGCGGGCAATCCGTTCAATTGGGGAACAACCGCGCTGCGCGTGTTCCGGCCAGCGCCTCGCCGGTCGGAACGTCGTTGAAACCTTGGTACTGACCAGCGACGCTTCGGCCCGATTGAATTTGGCCGGCGTGTGCGCCGGCCACGGCACGCGAGCCGCGCGCGCTCCCCGGCCAGTGACTGGCGTTGTGTTTAGCCCGTCAGGGCCATGTCGATCTTCTGAATCTTCTTTTCATCCCAGACGCCTAATCCCATCGCACCGGCAATCTCGACATGTTCGGGTTGACGGTGCACGAAGGTGCTGAACCGGTCCGGGGTGTCTTCCACGAGCCGCTTCTTGCCCACCGCGACTCTCTTCTTGTCGATTTCCTTCCAGCCGATGTGGTCGAGCGCGACCGGGTCGGTGGCGAAGTAGAGCGTGCGATGCTCCCAAACAAATTGGGGGCGCGCGCTCGGCCCGCCGTGATAGAGGCCCTGGATGCCATCCAGGACGTGCAAAACGGCTTTGTTCCGAATCACAGGCAATGAGACCACGGCGGGAATGAACGCGCCGCAAACATTATTCGAGGTGGAGCCGTGACTCCGGCTGACGTTGTTGACCAGGCCGTGCGAAAGATTTTTCAACGCCAGCGTCACGCCGGCGGATTGATGATCCTTCAGCACCGCCAGATTGATGAGCTTGTTCACTTCTTTGGTGATGAACTTCGCCGCGTGCGAGCGGCGCGCGACGACGTTGCTGATGTCGTAGCCGGGAAGCGTCACGGGGAAATCCAGATAAACATCCGGATCGTAACCCGCGATCGCTTGTTGAATGTTATCGTAATCTTCCGTGGCCGACGACCAGCGAACGCCTTCGGGCAGCCAATCGCGGAAGCCCGCCTTGAGAAACTGCGCCCGGTAGCGATCGTAAACGACGATGTCTTCTTTGCGCACGCCTGCCGATTGCAGGCCTTCGATGATCTTGTGCAGCACTTGCGGGCAACTGATGACGTGCGGTGAGCCGACGGGATTCACTTTGATGCCGACGACGTCGCCGCGCTCGAAGAACAGTTTCCACGCGGAAGGAATGTCCGGCGCTTCGGTGAGTTCCAACATCCCAGAGTCCATCATGCGGCGGATGGGTTCAGTTTGGAATTCGCCGTTGACGATGCAACCCGGATGCGAGACGGCGGCGACGCGTCCCGGAAACAGGCCCGGCATGCCGAGTTTGGATTTCTCGGTGCCTGAAGAAACCTGCGCGGCCCGGCTCAATTGGTGGAGGCTAAGTCCAGCCGCGGCCGCGGCCAACCATTCCCTGCGTGAGATACTTGGGTGAGCTTTCATGAGCCTAGGTTACGTCAAAGCCCTCGCGGTTTCGAGCGCATTTATCAAACACCATCAAACACGACGCTAACGGTAGGGCGAGCCTGTCCCAGCGAGCCGAGTCGGACGTGTTCCACTCACGTCGAGCGGCTCGCCGGGACGGACTCGCCCTACCCAGAATTCACCGGCACCTTGACTCGAATCAAAGCCGACAGCCTGGTCACGCTCGCAAGATCGGCCTGGCCTGTTTTTAAGAGTCATTGCCTGTGAGATCGCTTTTCGGGAGATTTGTCACGCCGCGGCGCAATCGCCCAACCTAATCGATCTCGAATTCCTGACCCAGGCCTTCACGACGAGCCGTGCTCAGGCCGGGAGCAACTCCAGACGCGCATTGACGCGGTGCCGGACGGAAAGTATGACGCCATTCTCGTCGGCTACGGATTTTGCGGCGGGATCATCAACGGTTTGACGACGCCACACACGCCGCTGGTCATCCCGCGCGCGCATGATTGCATCACGTTGTTTCTCGGCTCGCGGCATCGTTACGCTCAGGCCATCGCGGATCAACCCGGCGCTTACTATTATACGTCCGGCTGGCTGGAGTGCGTGCGGCGCCGGGGGGAGAAGACGCCGCCCAGCCAAACCATGTTTCTGCCTACCCGGGCCGCGTTGAGCGGAAATGCCAGCGCGGCCTGTGAGATGTGGGTGAAAAAATTTGGTGAAGATCAGGCGCGGTACCTCTCGCAAGTCATGGACCAATGGACCTCAACCTACACTCACGGGGTGTTAATCGATTTTGAATTTTCCCGGCCTTTGCGCTTGCGCGATCAAGTCGAGGCGATGTGTGTGAAACGCGGCTGGCAGTTCCGGGAAATGGAAGGCGACCTCCGTCTGCTCCAGCGCTGGCTGAACGCGGATTGGCCACCCGAAGATTTCCTGGTCGTCCCGCCAGGCCAGAAAGTGGCGCCCAGTTACGACCCGGACGTGGTCAAGGCGGAGGCGGCGGAGTCTCTGTGCAAGTAGCTGACAGCGCTTTCCATAAACCGCCATTTTGCCGCCAGGTTTTGGAGTGCGCCAGTCCTCTGGCGCTATTGATCCGTCGGACAGGTCCAAAGCGGCAGAGGACTTTGCTCCTAGCACGCAACTCGCGCGGCCTGAATCCCAACGGGATTCTGCCTCAAAGCCCAGGGTTGCGAGGAACGAGCTACCCTGGGGAATTCCGGGAACATGGGGTCAACCCCAACGGGGTTGCGGCTTCGGCCCACGGAAGAGCCGCAACTCTTTTGGGGTTGGTTCACTGTCGCGTGGACGCAGTTTCCGTAGGTTTCATGGCTTCCCGGCGTGAAGTTTTTTGTTAAGCGCCTGAATAAAGGAAGGACTGGTTCCGCAACAGCCGCCAATAAAGGAGGCCCCCGCCGCAACCAACGCCGGAGCGCAACCGGCGAATTCCTCCGGCAAGGCGCGATAGACGGCGCGGCCTTCAACGATCTCCGGCAAACCAGCGTTGGGCTTGATCCAGATAGGGCGATCCGTCGCGCTCCGAAGCCGCGCGGTGATCGCCGCGAAGCCATCCATCCCGCGACCGCAGTTGGCTCCGATCACGTCGGCGCCGGCGCCCGCCAGTGCTCTCGCGGCCTCTTCCGGACTCAGGCCCGTGAGCGTTCGGTCCCGGTTCTTGCCGGAGTCGAACACCATACAGGCGACAACCGGAAGCCCGGTGGCGCGCGCCGCTCCGACGGCGAGGAGCGCTTCATCCAGATCGCCCATCGTTTCGACGACCATTCCATCCGCCCCGCCTTCCGCCAATGCCGTCGCTTGCTCCTCGAAGGCAGCGCGGAGTTCCTCGCGAGTGATTTCTTCGGCGAGAAGCATTCTTCCGCTCGGTCCGAGGGAGGCGAAGACATCCAGTTGGCGAATTCGCGCGTGCATAGTTTGAGCCTCTCATCCAACCGGCATCCAGGCAGCCAGGTGCAACTGTTAGCCGTAACAATTCAGTCAGGAACCACGAATGAACACGAATCGACACGAATCGGATTGGGTTCCGGCGCTTCCTCGAAGTTGACGCACTGGTCCTCTTTTCGTGACTCGAAGCCGCCTCGTTCTATCACCAGTTCATCTCCGTCCGAATTCGTGTTGATTCGTGTTGATTCGTGGTTGAACTGAACTGATACAGTCTAGGCCGCCGATGCCATCGTCTGTCTCGCCAGACTCACTGCGCCGGCTGCGTTTTCACTGTAGCCGTCCGCGCCAATTTCGTCGGCAAACTTCTTGGTGACCGGCGCGCCGCCCACCAGAACCTTCACCCGATCGCGCATCCCCGCGTCCTTGATCGCGTCGATCGTCGTTTTCATCGAAAGCATCGTTGTGGTGAGCAAGGCGGACAAGGCGACGACCTGGGCGTCCTTCTCGCGCACGGTGGCAACGAATTTTTCCGGCGGCACATTGACGCCCAGATCAATCACCTCAAATCCTCCGCCTTCGAGCAGCGCGGCCACCAGATTCTTGCCGATGTCGTGCAGATCGCCCTTCACCGTGCCGATCACGATCCTGCCTTTGGACTGCGCGCCGCGCGCGGCCAGGAGAGGGCGAATGAGTTCGAGCGCGGACTTCATGGCGCGGGCGGAAAGCAACAGCTCGGGAACGAAATACTCGTTGCACTCGAATCGGCGCCCGACTTCATCCATCGCCGGGCTCATGCATTCATTGACCAGGGCGAGCGGATCCAATCCAGCGGCGAGAGCCTGTTCGGTTAAAGCGCGCGCCTCTTTGGCCTGGCCCGTCAGAATCGCTTCATAGAGGGGTTGGGTGTCGTGCATTGCGCGCTCAACCTAGCCAGCCCAACCCAGGCTTGCGTTGACTCAAATCAATTTATGGCCGGGGTGGTTTTGCGAACTTAACGCGCAGCCCTATTATGAATTCGAGTCTGGCTCAAATGCGCGCCGAGTACGAGCGCGGGGCGTTGCGCCGGGAAGACTTGAGCGCAGATCCGATCGAGCAGTTCGCCCGGTGGATCGAGGAAGCGTGCCTGGCGGAACTCGTCGAGCCGAACGCCCTGACGTTGGCCACGGTCTCAGCCGACGGACAACCGGCTCTGCGCACAGTTCTGCTCAAGAGCTTCGATGCGCGCGGCTTCGTGTTTTTCACCAACCTGGAGAGCCGGAAGGCCCGGCACATCGGCGAGAACCCGAAGGTATCGCTGCTGTTCCCCTGGCTCGCGCTCCAGCGCCAGGTCTGCATCAACGGCACGGCGGAACGCGTTTCGATTTCGGAATCGATGGTTTATTTTGCCTCGCGGCCGTTTGCGAGCCAGCTTGCCGCGTGGGCTTCTCCGCAAAGCAAAGTGATCTCAGCGCGCGCCATCCTGGAAATGAAGTGGGAGGAGGCGAAACGCAAGTTCTCCGAAGGCAAAGTGCCGATGCCGTCGTTCTGGGGCGGCTTCCGCGTCAAGCCGCAGGAAATCGAATTCTGGCAGGGACGCGAGCATCGGTTGCACGACCGGTTTCTCTACACGCTCCAGGCGGAAGATGCCTGGCGCCTGGAAAGGATTGCCCCATGATGACGATTGGATTTCACACGGACGCTTTCAACTCCTCGAATTGGCCGTTCGAGAAATGCCTGGAATGGGCCAAAGCCCACGGACTGGACCGCATCGAATGCGGCGTGGTGGACGGGGTGAGCTTCATGCAAGGCCTGGGCTACTCCCCGCATCTATCGCTACTGGACGATCCGGTTCTGGTCCGGCGGAATCTGGAAAGATATGGCGTGCGGTTCTCTCAAATCGACGCCGCATATATCCGCTGTCGGGCGAGGATGGCCCGGTGCGGGGCGTTCCCTACGTAACGAATGCCATCGCCTGGGCGTCGCACGCGGGGTGTCCGTGCGTCGATACGACCGACGGGTTGCATCGGCCGGAAGGACTCAGCGACAGCGAAGCGCTGGCTTTGATGAAACGCAGTTACCGCCAGATCCTCCGCGTCGCCGAAGCGCACAACATCATCGTGAACATCGAGCCGCACGGTTACTTCACGACCAATCCCGACACGATGGCGGAGATGCTGGCGTTCGCGGACAGCCCCTGTCTGCGCATGAACATGGACACCGGCAACACTTTCATCGCGGGCCGCGATCCGGTCGCTTTTCGGAAGCGATTCTTGGACAAGGTCAGCCACGTGCACATCAAGGATGTCTCCCGGGAACTCGCCGAAGCCGTCCGAGGCGGCCAAACCGGCATTGCCCTGAGCTGCTGCGCGATTGGCGACGGTGTGAATGCGGCGAACATCCGCGAATGCCTGCGGCTGTTGCACAATCGGAATTATGCCGGCGCCTTGAGCATTGAATGCGACGGCGCTTCGATCGAGAAATCTCTGGAATGGCTGCGGAAGACGCTCTCGGAAATCACCCGTGCCGCGGCGTTCGACCCGCCAGCCGTTGCACCCGCAGCGCCGATAAAGAAACGCTCCAAGCTGAAAACCGCATGAGAGTCTGTCTGACTCGAATCATTTACTGCCGGTGCCCCGCGAGCTTGCTGCTGGGGATTTTGCTGATCAGTCAATCCGCCCCCTTCGCAACAGCCGCTCCAGCGGCTTCACGAGGCGCCGACGAAATCCGCGTCCTCCTTGTCACGGGCATGGACCATCCGGCGCACGATTGGCGCCGAACGACGCCCGCCCTGAAGGAAGTGCTGGCGCAGGACCGCCGCCTGCGCGTCGAGGTGCTGGAAGATCCCTATCGGCTCGATTCGCAGGACCTCTCGCGATTTCACGTCGTCTTGCTGCATTTCTGCAATTGGGAGCGGCCCGACCCAAACGACAAGGCGAAGGAGAATTTGCGGAGCTTCGTTCAACGGGGCGGCGGGCTGTTCTTGCTGCACTTTGCCTCCGGTGCTTTCCGGGACTGGCCGGAGTTTCCCACGCTCGCCGGCAAAGTGTGGGATCGCAAAAACAGCCACGACCCGCGCGGGCCGTTTCGGGTCTCGATTCTGGAAGCGAATCATCCCGTGACTCGGGGCGTGGGGTCCTTCGACACCGATGACGAACTCTACACCTGTCTGACGGGCAACGTTTCGGTCGAAGTTCTGGCGAGCGCGAGGTCAAAAGTCACTCAACAGGATCATCCTATGGCTTTCGTGCATCGTTATGGAGCCGGCCGAGTTTTCCACACCCCGCTCGGGCATGACGAACGGGCCATTCGATCTGCGGGCACGTCCGAGTTGATCCGCCGCGGTTGCGCCTGGGCGGCGGGACGGGAGGCCGTTCAACCTGGCAAGATCGATCAAGGGCTCGTGCGTTGAAGCGTTACAACGTTCCGAACGTCGAACGGCGCGCGAACGCTACCACTGCTTGAGCACGAAATAGCCAAATCCCCAGGCGACCAGGAGAATGCCGAGGGCTGCCAGTGCTGAACTCGTGGAGACGATTCCAGCCCCGGTGATCAGCAAACCAAAAAAGGTGATGGCGAATTGAACCACGTCCCACGAACTGCGTGGCCGATCTTTAAATCTGTCGTTCATTGTCAAATTGATGCTCCGGCGTTGTTGTTGTGGCGCAGACTCTACAGGCTTCGACCCGGCTGGATCAAACTAGAATTCAATTCTGCACGTCGCGCCTTACTTGCAGATTCCCGCTGCCTGGGATCGACTCGCGCTGGCAGCACCAGTCCTCGCCGAGACCGATTCTTGGAAGATTCGCTGCAGCGGGAGTGCTGGACTTAGGCCAGGCGGTTCGCCAGATTGAATCCGATTTGATCGCACAGCATCACACGGAATCTCTGGCAGCAGTATGAGTGAGGCCGGCCAGTCGCGACTGTCTCAAAGCGCCGACAGCGCCGCGCAGACCGGGGTGACGCTCGAACCCATCGCTCTGTGGATTGCGGAGCACCTGGCCGGACAGCACCGCTCGCCGCAAGCGGCCAAGGTTCTGTCGGCGTTCATCAGCCGCAACGCGTCCGCCGTTTCAATCCGGTCCGTTCTGGCCCTGGCGCGCCTCGTGCATAAGTCCGAGAACTGGGAACAGGCAGCGGAGTTGTGGGACCTTGTTCTTGCGGAGGACCCGCAAAACATCGAGGGCTTGATCAGGCGATCTCACTGTCTGGTCGAACGCAACGACTTCCCGGCGGCGGCTCGCACGGCAGAACAGGCGCGGCGGTGGCTCAAAGACCGACCCGATCCGGAAAGCGAAATGGATTCGCTTCTTGACCCCATCTATCTGCGGCTCTTTTCGCGCTTTGAAAACGCGGATCATGAAAAATGCCGGGCGCTTGCGTCGCTCTGCGCTTTACCCGGAAGTTATGCCGGAAGGATCAGCGAAGGGGCCGCCGGGCTTCGGATTTCGGATGAACAGATTCTCCGCCGCATCAACGAGGCGTTCGAGCAATGGCACGCCAGCGCGGAGTATCGCGCAGGAGAACCTTCGGCCGCGGCCGGGCTTCCGGAGCCGGCGAAAACGAGAATTCTTCTGGTGTTCCGCCAATACTTCTTCGGCGGGTCGGACACGCGGGAACATGAGTTGACTGCCTTCCTGAGGCAATCCGCCAAAGCGCTGGGCTACCGCGTGTTCTTCTTTCCGGCGACCGCCTTTCTCCTGGGGGACCGAGTCACGCCCGACCAGCAATACGAAGCGCTGGACAATCTGCTGCGCTGCCTGCTCGCCACGCGGCCGCACGTGGTGATTTTTGACGATCTCTGCGCTCGCGTCGAACCAGCCCCGCACATTGGCCGCGAGGTGTACCGCAACACGCTGGTCGAACTGAAGAACCAGCTCGGCTTCAAACTCGCCGCGTATTACCCGGATCCCTGGGTGAAAGCGACGCTCGAAGCCGTCGAGTATGTGAGCGAATTCGCCGATTTGGTCTGGCACCAAAACGTAACGCTGTCCCGCCGGAGTTCGAAGGCGCACGCCGAAAAACTTTTCGCCGCGCCGATCCCTTATCTGGAATCGATCTTCCAGTCCGGCCGGTAACCCAGGACAATCGGACCCGCCTTTCTGGGCAGCGTTTACTCCTACAATTATCTCCGGGCACTGTGGTGTACGTTGATTCGGGAGCGTCAAGTGCCTTGCCAGTTGCTCCTGGCCAGCCACATGAAAGGCAAATCGCCGGCGGGAGATGCGATCGAGGAGTATGGCGCATTCCTGAGCCGGATGCGGATCATGGTCAATTTCTGCGCGCGCACGCCTTCGACGAGAATTATTACGGGCCGAGCCTGGGAATCGATTGCCGCCCGAGTCCTCCTGTTGGAAGAAGAGAACGAAGAGATTGGGCACTACTTCGTCCCTTTCGTGCATTACGTGCCGTTTCAGAACGTGAACCAACTGGATGCCTACCTGCGTTTCTTCGAACGCCACGAGGCCGTGCGGCAAAGAATCGTGGAGGAGGCGTTCGCGTGGTTCCAGAGGCGTTACTCGAAAGAGCGGGTGTGGCGCAATTTACTGGAAGCGGCCTTCACCGGCCGCGTTCCTCGAATGACGCTGAGTCAGCCGCCACAACTCTGCCCATGAACCGGACGGGCGGGCGAGCCTGTCCCCAGCGAGCCGAGTTGGGCGTGTTTCCAGGCACGTCGAGCGGCTCGCCGGGAACGACTCGCCCGACCGGATTCAAGGGCGAGTGATGGTGTTCCGGACCGAGGCAGCTTCCCATGAACCGTCTCTTCGGACCGTCGCCTTTAGGCCGCTTCAACGCCAAACTCCAAAGCGGGGCCGGAAGCAGCCTGAAGGCTGCGGTCCGCACGGTCTTAGTGGTCCGTTTCGTAAATACGCTCACGTTCGTTGCGCCCAATTTGGCCTGGGGCAAGGCGCGACGAGCGAGCATCCCCCGCCAGTGGGGCTGTGACCGAGGAGCAACGCAGCCCCAGGCAAAA
>VHCZ01000179.1 GCA_016871535.1 Verrucomicrobiota bacterium | reverse complement strand
GACTTCGTCTTGGGCGGCTCTTTGGCCTCCGAGCGGCATGAACTCCGTGGCTCCCAAGCCGATCTCCCTGATTGCTGCGTTTGGTCTTCCGGCCATTCTGTCTCCAACTCTGGCGTGGGGCGTTCTCGACGATTTCAAAACGGGGCGTGACAAAGCGGCGGTGGCGTGGCAGATGATGCGCATGAGATTAACTTTGTGTTCATTCTTGGCGGCTACTGCGCTGGCCGCGGCAACCGGTTACGCGCAGGTGGAGAAAAAAGATGTGAAAACGGACGACAAAACTTCAGCTCCGGCACCGGGATTCACGGATCCCGCCAAGCTCACGGAAAAGGCGCCGGAAACCTTCAAAGCGCAATTCGACACAACCAAGGGCAAGTTCACGATCGAGGTGACGCGGTCGTTGGCGCCCAATGGCGCGGACCGCTTCTACAATCTGGTCCGGTCGGGTTACTTCACCGATGTTCAATTCTTCCGCGTCATTCCCGGGTTCATGTGCCAGTTCGGGATTCACGGGGATCCGAAAGTCGCCGCCGCCTGGCGTGGCGCCAGGATTCCTGATGACCCCGTGAAAAGCAGCAATACGCGCGGCGCGATCACGTTCGCCACCGCCGGGCCGAACACCCGCACCACACAGTTGTTCATCAATTTTGCGGACAACCAAAGGCTCGACGGCATGGGTTTCTCTTCCTTCGGCAAAGTGGTCGAGGGAATGGACGTGGTGGACAAGATCAATGGCGAGTATGGCGAAGGCGCGCCCCGAGGACGGGGACCCGATCAAAGCCGCATCCAGGCGGAAGGGAACGCCTACTTGAAGAAAGACTTCCCCAATCTCGACTTCATCAAGTCTGCCTCGATTGTCGGCGGCTCGGGGACTTGATCAAAGTCCGCTGGACCGCCTCCACGCACCAAAGTTCATGAGCACCATCAACGAGGTCGCCGCCATCCAAACGACGTGCGGCGAAATGGTGATCGAGTTTTGGCCGGAGGTTGCGCCGCTGACCGTCGAGAATTTCAAGAAACTGGCGCGGGAAGGTTTTTACGATGGCACCACGTTCCATCGGATCGTCAAAGGCTTCATGATTCAGGGAGGCGACCCGTTGAGCCGGACGGACGATCCGTTGGTCGGCACGGGCGGTCCGGGCTACACCATCAAAGCCGAGTTCAACGACCGGCCCCATCTCCGAGGCGTGATTTCCATGGCGCGATCCGAAGAGCCCGATTCGGCCGGCAGCCAGTTTTTCATTTGCCTGGACGACGCGAGTTTTCTCGACGGGAAATACACGGCGTTCGGCCAGCTCATCCGTGGCCACGGCGTGTTGGATCGCATCGGACAGACCCCGACGGGTCCGGGAGCAGGCGGAGAAACCAGCAAGCCTCTGACACGAGTCGTGGTCGAGAGCGTGCGGATCATGGCAGGGTCCGGAACTGGAGCGGTGGAGTAATGGAGTGATGGGGTGATGGGGTGCTGAACTCCACAACTCCAACACCCCACTACTCCCTTACTCCGCTACTCCCCCGCTCCCCTCCGCGCCTTCTTCACAATCGTGACGAATTCCCCGGCAAGGCGCGTCAATTCCGGCCAGTTCTTTTCCTGCAATAATTTCCCAGAGACGAGAGACGAACCCACCCCCAGCGCGGCGCAACCTGCTTTGATGAATTCCGCGGCTGTGTTCAAATCGACGCCGCCTGTCGGGACGATCCGCAAATGCGGGAGCGGCGCGCGGATCGCTTTGATATAGCCAGGCCCTAGACCGTCCGCCGGGAAAAGTTTGACGAAGTCCGCGCCCAGCTCATGCGCCGTCTGCGCTTCGGTCGGCGTGTAAGCCCCCAGCATAACGGGCCGATCTGACGCGTGCGCGGCTTCGACGATCTCGGCCTTGGTGATCGGGCTGACGACGAATTCCGCTCCAGCCCGGATCGCGTCGCGGCACGTACGGGCGTCCAGGACGGTGCCCACACCAATCAGCGCGCGCGCGCCGAGGTGTTGCGAAGCTTCTTCAATAGCTTCAATGGCGTTGGGCGTGGTCAAGGTGACTTCGACGGCGATCACGCCGCCTTGAACGAGCGCTTCGGCGAGGGGGAGGACCTGCTCGCGTTTTTGCGCTCTGACGACCGCGATGACGCCTGGGTTGGTCAGCAGCGAGATGACTTCAGATTTGCGTCGCATTGGAAACAAAGTTCGGATGACGAATGACCGAACGTCGAAAAAATGTCGAATCCCAAATCTGCCCGGCCACGTAACCAAACCCGCGCCTTGCCCGTCTTCAGCGTGGACACCGGACAGAGCGCAAAGTTTTGGACACCGATAGCCGGAGCTGGCCAGTTCGCAGCGCAGAGTTGCTCTTCGCTGCCAGGCAAAACCGAAATCTGAATGCGTATTAACCGCCCGACAAATGAAATGAAGCCTCCAATCCACAATCCCAGAAACAGAATCACTCCTTCGCGAGCGATTGCCTCCAGCCAGTTGAGTCTGCGAATGTTCGTTCTGCTCGCCTGCGGCGTGAGCTTGTCCCAAGTCGTGACGACAGCGGCCCAGACCGCGGGCGAGATCAACTGGCCCCAGTGGCGCGGGCCTCTCCAGAACGGCGTCGCACCGCACGGCGATCCGCCCACGGAATGGAGCGAAACCAAGAACGTGAAATGGAAGGTAAAAATCCCGGGCGAAGGCGATTCCACGCCCATCATTTGGGGCGATAAGATATTCGTCGTGTCGGCCATCCCGACCGGGAAAAAGCCCGCCACGGCAGCCGCGCCCGCGGCGGCTCCGCCGCCGGCGGAATCCAGCAAACCTCCCGGCGGACGCGGTGGGCGAGGCGGCCGAGGCGGCATGGGCGGCGGACCGCCGAACGAGATTTATCAGTGGACGGTCTTTTGTCTCGACCGCGCCACCGGAAAAGTGCTCTGGCAAAAGGTCGCCCGCGAAGAGGTTCCCCATGAAGGCCGCCAGCCGAACAACACTTACGCGTCTTATTCGCCGGTCACCGACGGCGAACAGCTTTACGTGTCGCTCGGTTCGTGGGGAGTTTATTGCTATGATTTGAATGGGAATCTGAAATGGGAACGTGATCTCGGAGACATGAGCACGATCATGGGCTTCGGGGAAGGCGGCTCTCCGGCGGTGTACAAGGACAAGCTGATTATCAATTGGGATCATCTGGGCGACGACTTCATCACCGCCCTGGACACGAAGACCGGGAAGACACTTTGGAAGACGGATCGCAACGAGCCCACCACGTGGACCACGCCGCTCATTGTCGAGCACGGAGGAATCGCGCAAGCCATTGTGGGCGCCACGGGCAAAACCCGCAGCTATGACGTTGCGACCGGCAAGCAGATTTGGGAATGCGAAGGTCTCACCCCCAATGCGATTCCGAGTGCGGTCACCGGACATGGGATGGTGTTTGCCATGGCTGGTTTCCGGGGCAACAAGCTTCTGGCCGTTCGGCTGGGCGGGACGGGCGATCTCACCGGCACGGACGCCATCGTGTGGCGGCACGAGCGAAGCACGCCGTACGTCCCTTCGCCGTTGCTCTACGATGATCTGCTTTACTTTTTCGCAGCCAACAACGCCATGCTCTCTTGCTTCGAAGCGAAGACGGGCAAACCGCTGATCGACGCCACGCGGATCGAGGCGCTACAGGGAGCCGGACAGGGAGGCGACGTTTATGCCTCGCCGGTCGGCGCTCGGGGCAAGGTGTTTCTGGTGGGGCGCAACGGAACGACGCTGGTTGTCAATAAATCAGAAAAACTCGAACCGCTCGCCACGAACAAGCTGGACGACCGCTTCGACGCTTCGCCGGCAATTGTCGGCAAGGAGTTGTTCCTGCGCGGTCGGGAAAACCTCTATTGCCTGGCGGAGAAGTAAAGCGATCCCGACATGGGGCGAGTCCGTCCCGGCGGGCCATGTCCGACGTATTGGGAACACGTTGGAGGCGGCGCGCTGAGACAGGCTCGCCCTACCGAAGTCAAACCGAGAATTGCTGGCCAGCCAAGCCCGCCATCCGCGGCTTGCTCTTTTCCCGATCTCGGTTTATTTCGTTTCCGGAGCAGGCTGTGTTGCTCCGAAAAACGTATGGGGTCGGAACCAGTAGCGCCACAACATCGAATCCCAGGCTATCGCAAACCGCTGCGATTGCTGCGGGCAAACCTGGCAGAAGACCAACCCCTGGACGCCAATCTGGTCAAGGAGCATCTCCTCGCGTTTGTGTTGAAGCTGCAAGAAAAGTACCCCTTCAGATTTGCTGTCGCGTATCGCGGCCTGGATAGCGAATTGAACAAACAGGCCCAGGAGAGATTGACGACGCACTTCCTGTTCAGCGCGATTTCCGAAATGTCGGCGCTGGACTCCAAATTGAAAGAACTCGTCTGGCTGCTGGGCCGGCTGCTGAGCAAACAAATCGGCAAAGGCGGCGAGAATTTCCGCCCCCACGAATTCAGTCCAAAAGAAAGAGCGCTGGCGCAGGAGATCGGCGAAAGCAGTTTCGAGGAACTGATCCGGAAGGCGGAGGAGTTGTCGCTCGCGATGAAATTCAAAATCGGCCCCGTGAACTCCGCCGAGCATGTGCTCGCCTGGTCGTTCCGTTACCTGCGCCAATTGCTCAAAGCCGCGAAATGGGAGAGCATCAAACGCGGCGCCGAGACGAAACCGCGTTTAGGCTAGAGCCTGTCCCAAACTACTGATCAGTAACGTGCCGCAGCCGCTTCGAGGGGATCCGCCGGGGTTTGCGCGACCTCCTTCGGCAAGGTTGCCCGGACATTGGCCACGCCGAGGTGGGGGACTTCGTCTTTGCTGTTGGCGAGTTTCTTCAGGGCCGCCTTGATGTTGGCCAGCAGCTTGAACCCGGCGTCTCTTTGCTTTTCATCCGCGATCAAATCCTCGGCCGTGCGCAGGGAATTCACAATGCCTTCAGCGGAAAACCGGTCGGTTTCCGCCCGCTTGAGCACGGTGTGAATCAACATGGACGCTCCGGTGGCGAAGAGGTTCTGCCCTTTGACTTCGAACACTTCCAGCGACCGTTTGACGACAAAGTCCCGCTCGTACCATCGGAAGCTGACGAAACCGTGTGTTTCATGGGCCTTCAGATGGATCAGAGCGTTGGAGGAGCCGAGGTTGCGCCGCACGTGGCAGATGAGTTGTTCACAGGTTTCGATCATAGGACATGGTGAAGGCAGTGCCGCTGTTTTGAACAATTCTGGGACTCTTAAGAACGCCCCTAGATTAGATTAGCGCGGCATCCGCCCGGCCTCCTACGAGAAACGCTGGTCTATAGACGACATGTGTGGTCTGGGAGCGACATGCAGCGCGTGTGCAGCGCCAGCAAGCCGATCACTCTGGCTCGACTCCAGCCATGAGGCGCAGAAGGCGGGACTGGGAGAATTCATCGCGGTTGAGTTCGCCCATGATCCTGCCCTCCTTGAGCACCAGGATCCGGCGGCACAGGTTCATTAGTTCCGGCAGTTCGGATGAGATAACAAGAATCGCCAGCCCTCGGCAGGCCAGTTCGTCCAGCAAATGATGAATCTCCGCTTTTGCGCCCACGTCGATGCCTCGCGTCGGCTCATCGACAATCAGAATGTCGCAGTCTCGCGCGAGCCATTTGGTCAAAGCGATCTTCTGTTGATTGCCGCCGCTGAGCGAAGCAATCGGCGCTTCCAGAGACGGGGTCTTGACCCGGAGCTGGTCCGCATACCGCCGGGCGAGCACTTGTTCCCTTTCAGCCTGAACAAATCCTTGCTTCACCAACCGATCGAGCACCGCCAAAGACATATTTTCACGGCAATTCATGGTTAGAATCAAACCCTGGCGCTTCCGGTCTTCCGGCACTAATCCGATCCCTGCCGCCAACGCCGAGGTCACCGATCCCAGGGGCAATTCCCGGCCCCGCACGAGCACTTTGCCGGAGGCGGCCGGGTCGAGGCCGAAAATCGCCAGGGCGGCTTCGCTCCGTCCGGCGCCCACCAGGCCGGCGAAACCCAGGACTTCTCCGGCGCGCAAGCTGAAGGTGATTCCCCAAAATCGGCCCGGCGAGGCGAGTTTCTCAACTCGGAGAACTTCGTCTCCAGGCGGCCGACTGAGATGGTTCGGCGCGAAGGCGCTCGCCTCGCGCCCGATCATTTGGTGAATGACGCGCTCGGGGTTGGTTTCGGAGATTTTTTCCGTCGCCACGTGGCGTCCGTCCCGCAGAACCGTGACCTGATCGCACAGACGGAAGATTTCCTCCAACCGATGGGACACGTAAATCACGGTGATGCCGCGCTGTTTGAGGTGCGTTAGAAGCCGGAACAAATGTTCGCTTTCGTGAGCGGACAGCGAGCTGGTCGGCTCATCCATCACGATGATCCGCGCGTCCGTGCCCAGCGCGGCAGCGATCTGGACCATTTGTTCCTGAGCCGTGGAAAGCCGGTGGATGGGGAGGTTCACGTCGATCTCCGCCTCGATCTCCCGCAACATGGCCCGAGCCTGGTCGCGCATGCGCGGACGGTCCAGCCAGCCGCCGCGCCGCGGCAAATCGCCCAGGCAGAGATTTTCCGCCACGGTCAAATTCGGGCAGAACGCCAGTTCCTGGTGCACCATCGCAATGCCCAGTTGGCGTGCGATGAGCGGATTGGCGGGGTGAATGATCTTCCCATCCAGGCGAATTTCTCCTTCGTCTGCGGTGTAAACTCCGGCCAGGATTTTTCCCATCGTGCTCTTGCCCGCTCCATTTTCACCAATGAGGGCGTGGCAGCTCCCGCCTTGAACCTCGAAGCTGACACCATCCAAGGCCAGCACGCCGGGGAAACGCTTGGTGATGTTGTGGAAGGAAAGAACGCTCGGAGGTCTCATTGGCTTCACCGGATTGCTCGGAGAAGACGCTTGGGATGCGCGACAACCACGACCGTCAGATCTGCATCTTCAAGGGCCAGCCTGAGGGCATCCTCCTCAATATCCAGGAGATGCCTGTCAAACGTTGTCAGGACTGCAATGCCCGCAACGGCGGTCTCAGCCAGGATACGTGCGTCGCCCAGTTCTCTTTCCGGTAAAAGCGCTCTTAAGATCAGTGATTCTGCAAAACGCACTGCAATGGACCTCGCGATTTCGGACAGATCAAATGGCTTGATGCTCCAATCACGCATCTTTGAGAAGACGACTGAGCAGAGTCTCTTTTCGCTCGGAGCTCCATAGCGTTCCAGCCATCTTAACTCGGCAACTACGCGCGGGGCGATGAGGAGTTCGTAACCTCGGGCTCGAAACACCTCCAGGAAATCCAATGCAACGTCGGCGGCGTCTGCGATTTCAAGCAGAACGTTCGTGTCCAGCGATAGCTTTCTTTTGGGGTTGCCCTCCATAGACCCGAACCATTCCTTCTCGAAAAAGCTCTTCCACTTCCACCTCACTCATGGAGTGCATCGCACTGCGCGCACGTTCAGCGGCCCGAATTGCACGGCTTTGAATGGGAGAACGGCGTGCCTTCCTGGAGGGTCTCGTTTTCATGAGGATGAAGATCGAATTGAACTCGCGTGCACGAATCAAAACCTAAACACAGACGAGGATTCTGGCAAGCACTGGCACCATGGGACCATTGGACCATTACTTCGGCAGCCACTTTTCCCAGTTCTTGGCAAACTGCTCGACGTTCGTCTTCGTGACCGGGATCAAGGGGCTGACATCGTGCAACGCGGACGGGTTCTTCTTCAAATGAATCTTGTTGATCAGGTGTTCCGCCGAACGGTAGCCCCACTCGTAAACCTGCTGGGCCAGCAACATCTGCACGTGGCCGCTTCGGAGGTAAGCCAATTGCGGCGGCAACGCATCGACGGAAACGCACTTCACCGTTCCCGGCGGCCATTTCAGCGCGTTGTCCGTAAACAGCGGCCAGCCGCCAATCATGCACCAACCCGCGATGTCCGGGTTGGACTGCATCACTTGCTCGACGCGCGCCGCGGCGTCTTGCGGCGTTTCCTTGTGGTAATAGGTGTCGCGGATTTTCAGGCCGGGATATTTCTTGGCCGCGCTCTTCGCGCCGGCCACGCGCTTTTGCAGGTTCGGGGCGTTCGGGTTTCCAGCCAAAATCGCCACGACGCCTTTGCCGCCCATGATCTTGGCCAACTCCTCCATCGTTTGCTCGCCGCACTTGAAATCATCCACGCCGAACGTGACGAAGCGCTGGCTCGCGGGCGCATCACTGTCGAACGTGGCCACCGGCACGCCATTCTTTACCGCCGAATTGATCGCATCGGTCAGCTTGTTGGCGTCGGAGCAACTGACGGCGATGCCATCCGCGCCGCTGAGGACGAGTTGCTCGATCGCGTCGGCTTGCTTCTGGGCATCCTCGTCATTGGGCGTGCGCCAGTCGATCTTGATCGAGATGCCGTGCTTTTTGCCCAGATCCTTGGCGGCATCTTCAGCGCCGACGCGCGCGGCCTGAAACACGGGATTGCTCTGCGATTTGGCTACCAGGCCGAGAGTGTAGGATTTCTTTTGCGCCCGGGCGTGGACCGAGAAACCGAGCATGATGGAAAAGAATGCGGCGGTAGCGAGAAAGGTGCGTGTTTTCATGCGCGAAAGAGTAAGGACAATTCACTCGTTGTCAAAAACTGATCCCTTTACATCTCGGCGGCCTCTGTGGAACCCTTCGTTTCCATGAACACGACGGTAGGGCGAGCCTGTCCCCAGCAAGCCGTTTCGGACGTGTTGCACGCACGTCGAGTGGCTCGCCGGGACGCGCAAAACCTTGCTTGAAAACCTTCCATGAAAACAGTCTTCAATAGCCTTCTCGTCCCTCTTGCCGGAATATTGATCGCCACCTGGCAGGCGACCGCCGCCGAAGCGCCCGCGCCGCGAAGCCGGGCCGAAGTGGAAGCCGTGCTGGCGCGCACGCCGCGACCGGATGCCAACGCCTCGTTGCGTCCGCTGCACGTGTTGCTGGTCGCCGGTCCCAAGGATCATGGACCGGGCGAGCACGATTATCCGGCGTGGCAAAAACAGTGGGCGGCCTTGCTGGCCAAGGCGCCCGGCGTCCGGGTGTCCACGGCGTTTCCTTGGCCCAAACCGGAGCAATGGGAGGGAGTTGATCTGGCGGTATTTTACCTCAAGACCCGATGGGACGCGCAGCAGCTTGCTGAAATCCAGCGGCACCAGGCGAAGGGTGGCGGGGCGGTGACCATTCACTGGGCCATCGGCTGCGATCAAGAATGGGAAAACCACGCGCAGCATTTCGGGCTTTCGTACAAAGCCGCGTCCTATCGGCACGGTCTCACCGAACTGCGCCTGCCCAACCCGGAACATCCGCTCCTCCTGGGGTTGCCGCGCTCGATGCGTTTCGTGGACGAACCGTATTGGCCATTCATTGGCGACCGGTCCCGCATCACCGTGCTGGCTACCTCCGACGAAAAGATCAACCAGGGCGACGACCGGCGGAAGAATCCCGGCGACGCAACGGTCGAGACGGTGCCGGTATTCTGGACTTACGAACCGCCAGGGACCAAGGCCCGCGTGTTCGTCTCGATCTTTGCCCATTACATGTGGACGTTTGACGATCCGTTTTTCCGCCTGATGCTCCTGCGCGGCATGGCCTGGGCTGCCAAAGAGAATCCGTATCGGCTCGACTCACTGGCGTTGGAAGGCGTGAAGCTGGCCGGCAGCGTGCCACCCGGCGCCAGCTCAGCGCAGAGAATCATCACCCCACCTGTGGTCCAATCTGCGGACGACACGGTGTATGCAGATCGGCCGTATTGGTACAAGCCCGGACATCCGCTGAATCCCGCCCACTCCTCCACGATCACAACGTTGCCCGGCTTCAAAGCGGAACGAATTTTCACTGTGCCCGCTGATGGCGGTTCGCTGACCGCGCTGGCTGTGGACCCGCAAGGCCGTTTGCTCGCCGCGACGCAGCATAACCCGGGCATCTACCGCATCACTCCGCCAGCGATCGGGAATGCCGGCGCGGAAACGAAGGTCGAGAAACTTGGAGGCGCTGCGGCCGCCATCGGCTGGTCGCACGGGCTGCTGCACGCCTTCGACAGCCTTTACGTCACCGTGGCGGAAGGCAGCACCAATTCGCCAAAGAGGGGATTGCACCGCCTGCGGGATACCGACGGCGACGGCCAGTTCGATCAAAGCGAATTGCTCTTTGAACTCAAGGGCGGCGGCGAGCACGGACCGCACAATCTCGTCGTCAGTCCGGATGCCGAGTCGCTCCACCTGATGGGCGGGAACGGCACGTCGCTTCCGTCGGGCGTCGATTTGCGCCGTCCCTCAGCTATGAATGGCATCGACCGTCCCATGCCGCCCGGATTTGAAAGCGCCAAATACTCGGTCCAAGGCTGGGTGCTGCGCTTCGATCCCGCGGGCGGCCAGCGTGAGTTGATCACAAGCGGACTGCGCAACAGCTACGACCTCGCGTTCAACCGCGCGGGCGACCTGTTCACGTTTGACTCGGACATGGAATGGGACCTCGGCACGCCGTGGTATCGGCCGACGCGGATTTGTCACCTCGTCAGCGGCGGTGAATTCGGCTGGCGCGAAGGCTCGGCCATGTGGCCGGAATACCTGGAAGACAGCATGCCGCCCGTGGTGAACATCGGCCCCGCGTCGCCCACGGGCATTGTGTTTGGTTACGGCACGAAGTTTCCCGCGAAGTATCAACGCGCGCTCTACGCGTGCGACTGGACCTTTGCGACGATTCACGCCATTCACTTGCGGCCCCATGGCGCAAGTTACCGCGCCGAGGTCGAGGAATTCATCGGCGGGACCGGCTTGCCGCTGACCGACATCGTGGCCGGCAAGGACGGCGCGCTCTACTTCACCGTGGGCGGGCGGCAGCTCGGGTCGGCCATTTATCGAGTGCGTTATGTCGGCGACGAAAGCGTTGCGCCGGTCGGAAGCGAAGAGCTTTCTCCGGAGGAACGATCTCTTCACTCACTCCGCCGTGAACTCGAGGCATCGCACGGTCACAGTGATCCCGCGACCGTGAAGAAAGTTTGGCCGCACCTCGGTCACCCAGACCGGGCGATTCGCTTCGCCGCCCGCGTCGCGCTCGAAGCGCAGCCGGTCGCGGCCTGGAGGGAGCACGCCCTGGCCGAAACGAATCTCGATATATCGCTCACGGCCTTGCTCGCCCTTGCCCGCCAAGGATCGCCGGACGATCAGCAACGGGTCATCGCACAATTGAACAAGGTCAATTGGAGTTCCCTCACCATGAACGGCCCCCTCTCCCGTCCTACGGACACCCTCTCCCCCTCCGAGGGGGAGAGGGAACGGGAGAGGGGGCCGTTCGTGGGTTCAATGCGCGAAAAGTCTCGGTGGAATCTTTCCCCCAGCCAGAAACTCCGTGTCTTGCGCGCGTATGAACTCGCCTTCGCGCGCGGCCAGAAAGCCGTCGCTGGAACGCGAATCGCCACGGCGCAGCGACTGCGGCTGCACTTCCCCGACGTGGACGGCTCGGTCAATCGCGAACTTTCCCGCCTGCTCTGCTTTCTCGGCGACACGACGATGATCGCGCCGCTGCTCGAACGCATGGAGTCCGACACCGGCGATCGGCCCCTCCTCGGCTCGGGCTACTTCGTGCGCAATCCGAAATACGGCGCCGCCGTGAGCGACATGCTGCAATCCGCGCCGCGCCTCGAACGAATGCACTGCGCCCAGACGTTGCTCTGGCTCAGTGACGGCTGGACCAAGGAGCAACGCCGGCGATATTTCACGTCGATCGCCGATGCCGTGGCTCACTCCCGCGGCGGCCACGGATACCGCGAGTTCTGGGGCCGCATCCGTGAGATTGCCCTGAGACAAGTTCCGGACGATCAACGTGCCGAGTTCGAGGCCATCAACGTGCCCACAAAGGCGCTTGCGGAAGGATTGCCGGTGGCCAAAGGACCGGGCCGCGATTGGACCCTGGACCAGGCCTTGGCCATTGCGGGGCGCGGATTGACAGGCCGCGCTGCGCAACGCGGACGCACCGCGTTCGCTGCGGCCGGCTGCGTTCTTTGCCATCAAATCAATGGGGAAGGCGGCGCGATCGGTCCGGACCTCTCGACTTTGGGCCAGCGCTTCACGGTGCGCGACATTCTCGAAGCAACCATTCACCCCAGCAAGGCCATCCCGGACCAATATCAAGTCATGACACTCGAGTTGGCGGACGGACGGACTCTGTCCGGTCGCATCGCTTCGCGCGATGAGCACACGACGCGCATTGCCACGGACCTGATGCGCCCGACCGAATCGGTTGCCGTATCCAACGCCACGATCCGCAAGACCCTCGCGCAACCCGTTTCCACCATGCCCACCGGCCTTCTGAACGCGCTCAATGCGGACGAGTTGCTGGACTTGCTGGCTTATCTGAAAGGCGGCGCACTGTAGCCGTCTGGTTCCGATGGGGAGCGCACGCGCCTCGCCTGCCGTGGTCGGCGCCCTGGCCGACCACAACGGTGCCATCGAACAAGCGTCATCGAGCCTGGATCCGGCAGTTCACACCACGAAACACACCAAACACACGAAAGGGAAGGGACTTGAACTTGAAACCCTGATTTCTTTGCGGGGGTGCGACTTTTTCTGTCGGTCGCTCTGAGGTGATTTACCCCTCAAAAGAAAAGGGGAGGTGAGATGATTTGGCACTTGTACTTTTCTGTACTGTGTATAATTAAGCAGTTCGTGAAAACCAATT
>VHCZ01000178.1 GCA_016871535.1 Verrucomicrobiota bacterium | reverse complement strand
CCTCAACCACTTGCCGGACAGTCATGCTATGGACTCATACGACAAATCCTTTTGTCTTAGGTTCTCGCGGCTTCCATGCCGGTGGGAAAACTTTGTTCAGGCGTTTTCCATTCTCCTGTGCGATCACCAGGTTGATCGCGGCCCAAGGCCAGATCGCGGCTCTGAAAGAGGCGTCGATGACTGACGTGTCTCTTCCGTGCCGCCCCGGCCAAATTCGTTGCGCAAAAGAGTCCCGTGCGGTGCGGGTTTGTGTGCCAGGCACATCCCTTCCGTTCACGGCCAAGTGATTTTGCGAAAAATGGCTCATAGAGGCTTCGGGGTTCGCTCCGAAGTTATGTCTGTGGCGGCGCCTGGTTTTCGCCTGGCGCGGACCTCAAATCCCGGCCTCCTTGCTGCTCTACAGATCAAGATGGGCGCATGCGCGCGCTGCGCTGCCGGCTCGGAAGACGATCCGATTCACGTCAGCTTCACGCGAACACAACGCAAGAGCACACCACTGCCTTGATCCAGGCATAAGGGGACGTTCAACTGCGGTGGGATTGAGGGCCGGTCTTTCGACCCAGCCACTCCAGGAACAACAACGCTATGGACTCATACGACAAATCCTTTTGTCACACTGCGCGCGGCATCCATGCCGCGGAAAAACTTTAATTCGGGCGTTTTCCATCAGCCCGGGCGGCAGAGAGCCTGCCGCCACTCATCCTGATAATCGGGCGCTGGAAGGAAAACTTTAATGGAAAACGCAACCCCTCAGTTAACGACGGTGGGGCGACGCTCCTGCGGAGCTTACTGTGCAGACCGTGGGATTGACGACAGATCGACCGGAGAACCGTAGCGCAGATTTTCAATCTGCTGTATCGCCGATTTCCAATCGGCAGGGCGCCGGCAAGTCCCAGCGTGCTCGGACTGGGAGACGCCCCGCAGAATACAATTCTGCGATACGGCAGAGTGCAACTCTGCGCTACGAGCTTTGTCGTCCATCCCGCGGACCAAGCAGTAAGTAGAGTAGGCGAAACGGGCGGTTTGAGAGGCCGGAGCCAATGACCGTGAAACCTTGGTTACTAACGACAACCAGGCAACGCTTCGGCAACCAGCCTTCGGCATGGCCAATCAACGGGCCGGGGAAACCCGGCCCATTTCTTCTTGCCGGTGGGGCTAATGTCAATTCCTCTTACCACAAATGAACACATACGCCAGCGACGACCGCACGCCAGCGGCGCGCGCTCCCCAACCAATGCTCCGCGGGTTCACCTTGATCGAGTTGCTGGTGGTCATCGCCATCATTGCCATTCTTGCCGGGATGTTGCTGCCCGCGCTGGCCACAGCGAAGGCCAAGGCGCTGTCGATCAATTGCATCAACAACACCAAACAACTGCAATTGACCTGGGTGCTTTACAACAACGACAACGACGGCCGCATCGTCTTGAATCCGGGCGCCGTCGCGGTGAACCAGACGAACTTCTCCTGGTGCGTCGCAGGCGAGCGTCCCGGGGCGACGGGCTACGTTTCGGGCGGCGAAACCAACGTGAATTTGTTCATGCACGGATTGCTGGGCAAATACGCCCAGACGCCACTGCTTTTCCGATGTCCGGCGGACAAGTTCATTTATCCGGGCGCGAAGGGTCCTCTGGCGCGGAGTTATGCCATGAACAATTGGATGAACGGCTACTACCGCGGCACGATGACGCCGCGGCTTTACGAGCGGGAGGCGCAGATGGTCCATCCGTCCGCGCTGTTCGTGTTCATCCACGAAGATCCCAACACCATCGACGACGGCACGATTGCGATCGATCTCAGCCCCGGCACGACGAACAGTTGGTCCAACAGCAACACCGCCGCGGCTCTGCACGGCGGCTCAACCAGCATTGGCTTCGCGGATGGCCACGCCGAGTTGCATCGCTGGCGCGGCGTGATGAAATCGACCGGCCCAATCCGCGGCGTCACCACGGTCAATACCGCCGTCCGACCGAATCTCGACGCGAACTGGCTGAAGGAGCGCACCTCGGAGCCGAGGTGAGGGCGGATTTTCTGCGAGGCCGCTCACGGTAGGCCACAACCCAGATTGTCGAGGGGAATTCACCCGCTTTCGGCCAATAGACTCTCTTGCGGTTGAGATGGGGAGCGCACGCGCCCTCGCGTGCCGGGGTCGGCGCCCCCGCCGACCACTCTATTCCGTCCGAAAAAGCGGTCGTTCGATGAGATGGTTTCTTCGACAATCCGACCGGCGAGGCGCCAGTCGTTGAAACCATGGCACTGAAGGGGACGGCTCAGTTCGACGGAATGTACTCGGCGAGGGCGCCGACTACAGCACGCGGGGCGCGTGCGCTCCCCATCGTTCCCGCCAAACTCCGCGCAGACGAAGCTTGCCTTGAGTCCGAAACCCCGGATGATACGACCATGCAGGCCAAGACCATGCGAGCGAGGCCGGGCGATGCGGTCAAGCAGTTCTCCGTCTTCACCGAAAACAAACTCGGACGGCTGCACGATCTGATTGGCCTGTTCGAATCCCACAACGTGCATGTCCTCGCGATGACCACGCTGGACACGACCGACAGCAGCATCTTGCGGATGGTGGTCGATGATCCGGATCGCGCCCGGCAGCTTCTGAGCGAGGGGAGGTATCCTTACACGGAGTCGGATCTGCTCGTGGTGGAGATCGATTCCGAGAGGAAATTGCGGGAGGCCTTGTCCGTGCTGCTCGTGGCGGAGATCAATATCAACTACGTCTATTCCTTTATCGCCCGGCCCGAAGGCAGATCCGCGGTGGCGTTCAATCTGGAAGATCGGGAAGTGGCGGCGCAGGCGCTGGCCCAGCAGCAGTTCAAAGTGCTGACCCAACGCGATGTTTCACGCTGAGATCCTGGCCCTTCAAAAAGCCGCGAAGCGGCTGAGCTTCCGAGGTTCAATGGCTTTTTCATTTGTTTGGGACCCCCGCAATCCCCAAACCCCGGCGCTGGGCTTCAGACCCGCGCCAAAGGGCAAGCCCTCTGGACTCCGGTTCTTTCCGATTGCTCTGCAAGGAAAAGTTGTAGATGGCCTTCCGCTACCGCGGCAAAGATAAGGCCAGGCTTGGCGCCCCAAAGCAGACCCGAGACAAGCAGATTGTTGTCAATGACCGCTCTCACGGCGGCGCCGCTCTGCTCTTACCGCATCAATTTCAGCCTGAATCTCCTCGTAAGACATCGGTTCACCGGGAAGGGAATGCAATTCCTTGAATCTGACCCAAATCTTTGCGCGCGCGCTCGCGGCGAAGTTCCTCCGTCAACATCTCGCTAAGCCGCGCAGACTCCAGCAGCCCTTTTGCTTTCGCCTCCTTCAGCAAATCGTCGGGCAAATCGACCTGAATCGTGATACTCATATCGTGGGCTCAAGGACAAGCTGGATGCGCGGCACGTTCGGCGCGGACGGCATCCACTTCCGCCTGGATTTCCTCCATCGTCATCGGTTCGCCCGGGAGCGCGCGGAGTTCCCGAACTATGTCGAAGAAGTCCCGCCGGGCCGATTCTGCTTTCACTTCGCGTTCGATCAACCGCGTGAGGTTCTGCGGGTCGAGCAAACCCTTGGCCCTGGCTTCGGCGGCCACGGTCTCCGGCAAATCCAATTCAATCGTAATGCTCATAACGCTTCCACGGCTGGCGAAACTAAACATCGGGCGCTGGCCGAAGTCAAACCGCGAGGAGGCGTCCAATGAAAACGTGGCCTAAAGTAAGTCTTGGCGATTTGCTTTGACTTGAACGCCGTCCGGTGAAAGTTGAACCGGAGAAGCTCTACCAGGAAATCGGCATCTACTGTTTCGGGCGCGGCATCTTCCACCAAACGCCTCGCACCGGTTTAGAAGTTGGCGACAAGGATTTGTTCCTGATGAAGGAAGGCGATTTCATTCTGCAAGTCACATTTGCATGGGAAGGCGCAATCGCCCCAGCCCTCCGGGGCGGGGCGGCGCCTGGCCGGCTGCGGCGTTGCTCGTCGGTCACAGCCCCAAAACGGGGATGCTCCCTCCTCGCGCCTTGCATCCGGCCAGGCGGCGCTCCCGCCAAAACCGGAAGTTATTTTTGCACAGACCCTAAGACAACTGAGCGCATGAGAGACCTGGGTGTGTTGGACACCTCGCTCGCGAATTTCGAGACTACGCCATTCCCGGAGGATTGTGCGAATCTCAGCGCAGCATCTCGCAGGCGCGCAGAAGCGTCTCTTGCACCAGCAAATCTTCCTCCGGGGTCACCGAGAGCGGCTGTCCTGACCGGACGCAGCGGGCCAATTCCGTCAACTCCGGCGCGTACCTCCTGTAATCCGGCATCGGCACGCTTTGAATTCCTTTCGCGTACGGCCCGGCCGCCTTGGCCAGGTCGATTTGAAGTTTCGGAGGTTCAATCGGTTTTACGAGGGCGGTCCCGTTGCTTCCCTGGATTTCGAAGAAGCGATGCGCGCCCGCGCCCGGCTGCAAGGTCGCGCTCGAAACAATCGCCAACGCTTTCGGATACTCGAACACGGCGACCGTGTTGTCCGCGAGCGTGTCGTTTGCGCCTCCGTGGTTCTTGAGAAACGAAGTGACCTTTGCCGGCCGCCCCTGCAAACGGACCACGGGATCGATCAGGTGCGACCCCAATTCAAAGAGCGTCCCGCCGTGGAATTCGGCCCATTCCGGCCGCCGCACGGCATCGACGGTGGTGTTGATCGTTCCGCGCACGAGATAGACTTGGCCGAGCCAGCCTTGTCGCGCGGCTTCGAGCGCGGCGTTGATTCCCGGATGGAAACGCCACATGTAACCCATCTGCAGCAAGCGCTTCTTCTCGCGCGCCAGCGTCACCAGTTTCTGAAATTCCGCGTAAGTATCCGCCGGCGGTTTCTCGAGGTGGACGTGCTTCCCCGCCTCCAACGCCAGCCGACCGTGCCGCGCGTGATCCCGCACCGCGGATTCCACGGCGATGACTTCGGCGTCGGAAAAGAGTTTCTCCTGCGAAACCAGAGGCACGCCGAGGCTTTGATACTGTTTGCGAACTGACTCGTCGTCCTCGCAAATCCCGACGAGTTCGTATTCCGGCGAGGCCCTCGTGAATTTCACCTTCTCAGAGGCGTGCGAGTGGCTCGCGCCGAGAAAGCCGATTCTGACGCGTCTGACCGGTGATTCGGCTGCGTTAGTGAGGTTTGAGTTGACGATCCAGCGCCCGGCAATCGTGGTGGCCAGAGCCGATACGATAAAAGGTCGACGTTTCATGTTTTCCAATCCGGCGAGGCTCAGGTCGCTTCGAGCAAACTTGGGCCGTTGCATCAATCCTCGCCCTTCTTCTCCCGCGCAAGCTGGGTTTTCTGCCAATCGTAATCGGGCGAATCCGCGGTGTAGAATTTGTCGGGATGCTCGATGGCCCAGATTTGCTTTCGGATCCGCCAGTTGTCCGCATCGAGGTCGCGCGCGTGCTTTAGTTTGGCCAGGGCTTTTTCTTTCTGACCCTGATGGAGAAGCACGAGTCCCCAGACAAATGGGATTTCCGCGCGGCGCGGCTCGATTTTCGCCGCGGCCTCGAGCTGAGCGACCGCGTCAGGATAACGTTGCGCTTCATCGTGAACCCGAGCCAGGGCAAGACGGGCGCGCCAATCCTCCGGCGCAGTGGCCACGAGCTGTTCGAGATCGGCTTGCGATCGCGCCGCCCCAAGCTGGGGTTGCTTAGCTCGGAGGGCTGTAGCCGGTTCGGCGAGCAAAGTCTCGACTTCGCGCAAAAGGGCCGCATTCGGACCGCCGCCCTGGAGACGGATAATGCCAACCTCATCGACAAAGAAGGTCACTGGAATCGCTTTGAGGCCGAACGCAGCGCCGAAGACATCCGCCGGATCGACCGCGACTGGAAAGGTGACTCCAAATTTCTGCGTGAAGGGTCTGACCACTCCCGCTCCCTGGACGTCCACCGCGATGGAGAGCAGCTCGAAATCTTTCCCGCGATTCCGTTCGTAGAATTTCTGCCAGACTGGCAGATCATTCCGGCAGCCTCACCAGCTCGCCCAGCTATTGATCAGGACGCGTTTGCCGCGAAAATCCGACAAGGCCACGGAACCGCCGTCGAGTTTGGCGAGGCGAAAATTCGGCGCGAGTTGGCCGACCCGCGCGATGCCCGCGCCGGTCGGGCTGGTCGCGGGCCGGAACGCGAGGCTCACTCGCTCCCGATTCTTATCGAAGGTCGCAACGGCCCCCAACACTTCCGCCAAGGCCGCCACCGGAATCAACGTTTCCGGGCCGTCCCGAACAAACTCCTTGAGCGGGGCGCAGCGATCGCCGGCGCATACGGCGATCTGGTTTTGACCGGGCAGGCTTTTGACCGCGATTCCGGCCTGCTCGCTCAGAGACTTCGCGGTGACGTACGCAAGGCCGTTTCGCTCCGTCGTGCGGATCACAAACTCTTCTGACTGGGCCGGTGCCATCGAGAGAACCAACAGCGTCGATAGACAGAGATTTCTCATAAGGCCTGTTCCGCAGCCGCGCGGACAAGGGTAATGACTTGATCTTCTAGAACAGCGGCCGGGCGGTGTCAAAGGATTACCGGTTGTGCGCGGTTGGCGCGGTTGGCGGTTTCTTGACGGCTCGTTCCCTCTCCAATACTGTTCGCCCGTTCATTGGATTGAATATGAGTGTTGAAATCAGCATTGAATATTGCACGGCTTGAAACTACGAGCCGCACGCCGTCGGTCTGACGGAGAAGTTGCTCAAGCTCAAGCAGCACATTCGTTCCTTGAAGCTGGTGCCTTCGGGTGGGGGCGCATTCGAAGTCAGCGTCAATGGGCAAAAGATTTTTTCCAAGCTGCAAACGGGACAATTCCCCGAACCGGATGCGATTGTCCAGGCGGTGCGGGCCAAACGCTGAACATCGAACGTTGAACGTCGAACTCCCAGTTTCGATAGGTTGCGTTTGTTTGAAGTTCACGGTTCAAAATTCGATGTTCGACGTGCAGCGTTCGTCTGAGATTCCTTTGCGGAGAGTGATGGGTGCCTGGTGGTCCTCGCGGTCTTCAAAACCGTTGTCGGTTCGTTTCACGGGCCGAGGTGGGTTCGATTCCTACCCTCTCCGCCACTTTTCAGGCGGAAAATGAAGGAAATGAAATACCAGACACAGATTTGGCACAAAAACCGGCTGAATCTGGATTGCGGAAAGTGAAATTCCCGCAAGTCATCCGGCATCGAAAAGCCGAAGCCACGATCTACGGCAAGAGCCAGAAATACCCGCGCTATCGCCTGGCTTACTACGTGGCAGGCCAGCGCCGTATCCGTAGCTTTGCGACTTACGGCGACGTTAAGACGGAAGCCGAGCGCGTTGTCCGTGAACTTGCCAGTGGCTCGCAATCCACTGCCTTGACCGGAGCCCAGTCTCGCGATGCCTTGGCCGCACTGGAACGTCTCGAATTCGCCCGACAGGCGACGGGCAAACGGTTTTCCTTGCTGGCGGCAGTCAGCGAGTTTTCCGAAGCCGTCACCCGTCTAAATGGCCGCTCGTTGCGCGAAGCCGTCGAGGGATACCTAACCACATTTGCCGTTGTGAGACGGAAGGCGCTTGCGGAAGCCGTATCGGAGTTTGCCGCCAGCCGGGAGCCGAAGGCCAAGGCGCAGAAAAACGGCGAACGGGCCGCGTTAAACGCCAAGTATGTCGAGAACACGCGCAATTGGCTCAAAGCTTTCGCCGAAGTCTTTCCCGGACACTCTGTCTGCGATCTGACCAAGGAACACTTGGACACCTACATCGCCACGCTGAAGGAACTCTCATCCAAGAGCCGCAATGACCGACGGGCGATTGTGAAGCAGTTTCTCCGCTGGTGCGTCGCCAAGGATTACCTGAGTCCGAGCCACAGGCTTTTCGAGGCGACCGACCTTCAGCCAGAAGAACTGATCGGCGGCACAATCGACTATTACCTGCCGGATGAATTCCGCGCGTTGCTGGAAAACGCCGAACCGGAAATGCGCGTGATAATCGCGTTGCAGGGCTTGGCCGGACTTCGCTTGGAAGAAGCCTTGCGCTTGGAGTTTGCCGACTTGTTTCGGCGCATTGGGCATATCGAGATCAGTAGCGCGAAATCGAAAACTCGGCAGCATCGTCTGGTTGAAGTGGTTCCGGCCTTGCATCAATGGCTCGAACCGTTTCGAGGAATGGAGGGCAAGCTGGTTAAGAAATGGACCAGACCGAACAGCTATGACCGAGCCTTCCGGGAATTGCGAGAGTCATTGAAGATTCCCTCTCGGAAGAACGGCCTGCGCCATGGGTTTTGCACGCATCTCTTTGCCCTGACTGCGAACGAGAACTTGACCGCTGCGCAAGCCGGCAATTCACCCGCGATGATCCACGCGCATTACAAGGGACTCGCGACGAAGGCCGAGGCGGAAGAGTGGTTCACCGTCGTGCCCGCGAAAGCGGACGTGATTGCGCTCGATCCGGCGGCAACGAAGTGAGGCCAAGCCCTATGGATGCCCCGTTCTACTTCATCGACGTTGGCTGGCGCCGGGTCATCTACTGCGATTTGCTGGACGCGGAAAGGTTCGCTTGTGACGGACGCCCCGTGACGTTCAAAAGCGTTGTTCCCGTGCTGAGCTTCAAGAGCGTGAGCAAAGTCAGCGTGTTGGATCACTCCGCATTCGGCACCGCTGCCATGCCGCCCGAAGCGCGGCCCATCATTGTCTGATCCCATGAGCGCCGACAAAAGGAAGAGAAGGAACAAGGTAGGCACGGCTCCGAAACTTGAACGCTGCGAATGCGAGCTTCCCCCGCCGTTGGAACTAGCCAAGCTTGCCGCAGTCCTTCATCGGAACGAGAATTACTACTTTGATCAAGCCATCCAAAAGGCCGCGCAACTCTATCGAAAGGCCGTTCAGTTCCACGAAAAATTCGCGAAGGCGACCGCGAAAGAAAAAACCGTCATGTTGGCAGATTGGGATACGGAGCTGGCTGAGATTGTGGCCGATGAGTATTTCCCCTGGAGAAAGGTCATTCCCAATCCAGAGCACGGGCATCCCGCAACGCTCAATGAATTCTTGCGCCGGGTAGTAAAAGCGAAAACACCCGCAGACTGCGAAAAGAACCTACGCGATTATTTCCGCAGTCAATGCCCCCCAGGGCACGACGATTTGGATTTTGCCGCGCAATGGCTCGCAAAACTGAAAGCGGACGGCTTGGATGATGAACAGTGGTATGGCCTGGGCTCCTGTTACCTGAGTTGGCGGAAAGACCACGTATCGGAGCAAAACCGCAAGAACCGCCAAGGAAAACGTAAGAAACCTTTCGCTGACGAAAAATAGGGTTTGATTCGGGTTTCGGTCTCTTCTCGACTGCTTTTCCTTTTTTGACCCGCTGAATTCGTTTTTCCACCCCGCGAATTCGTTTTTTAGCTCCCTGAATTCGTTCTACTCGTCACCCCAAGAGTTGCAAAAGTGCGTGATGCCCCACGTGTAGCGTAGGGCGATGCAAACGCACGTAACTGCCGGGTCGGACAGCGGCCCAGAAATCATCGACGAGTCAACCCTCCGAGAAACCCTGCTGCCCGCCAGCGCGCGCTCACTCAGGAATTGGAGGGATAAGGGAATCTTGCCTTACATTCGTCTGCCAGGGAGCAGACGGATTTTCTACCATCGCAAGAGCGTACTCGACGCTCTTGTCAGACTGCAGAAGGGAGGCGTCTAATGACCGCTGACCAAGAAGTACAGCCCGCGCCCTGCCAGGCCACGGGGAAACTCCAAGACACCGCCACGGTAGCACAACGCCGCGTCTGGTCAACGTTTGGCAACAAGAGAGGCCGCCGTGAGTGACATGCGGGACACACGAGACGGCCCTTGGGCGTGGCAGAGCAAGGTCGCACTGCGCGCGATTCGCGAAGCGTTTGACCGCACGAACGACGTGGCTTCGGCAATCGGCGTGTACGTCACGCTTACGGAGATAGCTTCGGACGCCGGAAGCGACCGGTTTCATACAACCCACGCGTGGATTCAGCGTCTCAGTGGTTGGAGCGTCCGAACAGTCCAGGCCCGTTTGAAGACACTCGCGGAAATCGGCCTAATCGAAGTCGAGACGCCAGACCTTCGAGCGCCCAGCACGTACACCTTGAAGGCCGTTGCGCAACCATTGCCGAACGTTGCGCAACCATTGCCGAACGTTCGGCAATTGGCGAAACAAGCCTCGTTGCCGACATCAGAAGAAAGTACAGAAGAAAGAAAGAAGAAAGGCGCTTCGCGGTTCTCTCCTCCAACCATCGAGGAAGTCCTACTCCACGCCGCCAAGATTGGACTACCAGAGACCGAAGCCAAAAAGCTTTGGCACTTCTACGACTCGAAAGGCTGGAAGGTGGGCAAAGCGCCAATGCGCAACTGGCACAGCGCAATGTCTGGCTGGAAAGTCCGCTGGGAAACCGAGCGCGGCAAACCCGAACCGCCGCAGAACTGTATCTGAATCCGATGGCTCTCTGCACCGCCAACGACTTTGCGACCGACACCGGCGAAGCGTTCTTGCGTCCGGGAGACCGCTGTTTCCTGTGCGGCGAGCCGCTGGTGGGCGACGTGTGGGCGTATTGGCAGGGTGCAGACGAGGCCGGCACCCAGATTTGGTTGCACCCGGCTTGTTCAAAGCGTCTGGCCGATGCGCTCAACAAGGACTGGCTGCAATTCGCCACCGAACACCCTGAGAAGTTATGCCTGACACACTGACAAGACCGAGCCGTGAAGACATTCTCCGCGCTCACCCGCTGGCCGATTACCTGAGCGATCGTGGAATCAAGCTGCGCGGCTCTGGCAACCAACGGACAACCAACCGCTGCCCACTTCAACAGCACAAGCCGGGTCATGGGTGCGTCTCGGTGGAAGTGGAGCGCCAGCTCTGGTATTGCAACGACTGTGGCGTTGGCGGAACGGTGATCGACTGGATTCACCATGAGACGGGCAAACCCGTGGCCGACGTTATGAGTGAGTTGGCGGGCCGGGACACCTCGCCTCGCCGTTCATCCGCCAATGATTCGCGCCACACGCCTCCAAGAATCGTTGCGACCTACGATTACACGGAGGAAAGCGGCAAGGTGCTCTATCAGTGCGTGCGGTATGAGCCGAAGACGTTTCGTCAACGCCAACCGGATGGTAAAGGCGGTTGGAAGTGGGACCTTGATGGAGTCACGCGCGTTCTGTATCGGCTGCCTGAAGTGTTGCTGGCGCAATCGGTGATCGTTTCCGAAGGCGAGAAGGACGTTGAGACGCTGCGCAAGTTAGGCTTCACGGCCACGACCAACGTCGGAGGCGCGGGCAAATGGCTGGCTGCCTACTCGGACGTTCTGGCCGGCAAGGACGTGGTCGTTTTCCCGGACAACGACAAACCGGGACAGGATCACGCGGAAAAGGTTGTCGAGTCTGTCAGCGACAAGGCCATTTCGGTAAAGGTTGTGCCCATGCCCGCACCCTGCAAGGACGTGACGGAATATTTCGAGACCTTCGCCACGCCAGAATTGGCGAAAAAGGCTATTCAAGACCTGATCGACCGCACGCCGCACCGGCTCAAGCCGCTGCCGGTTTACAGCATTGCGGACATGGAACAACAATATCGGGATTTCATTCGCGACGTGGACAAGCGCGCGTTCGACCTGGGCAAGTTCCTGCCGAGCCTTGGCGCTTGCGTCCGTAGGCTGGTTCCGGGTGAGCTCGTCCTAATCATGGCTTCAACCGGGGTCGGCAAGACAGCCATGCTCCAACATATCGCGATGGCAGCCGCGCCGCTGCCTACGCTGCTGTTCGAACTTGAGTTGCCAGGTGAGCTTCTGTTCGAGCGTTTCGTTCAAATGCAAGTCGGTTGCTACGCCAGCGACGTTGAAAAGGAATATCGCTCAACCGATGTGCCGAGATGGAAGTCGTATGGCAAACTCCAACACGTGTTCACTTGCCCTGAGAGCGGGCTGGCGCCCGAGGAGGTCGAACGCCTGATTCATCGCTCCGCACTCAAGCTCGGCCAAAAACCAGCGGTCGTGTGCGTGGATTACATCGGCCTCTTGCGGCCATTGGCCAGGAGCCGCTACGAAGCCGTCAGCTACGCCGCCGAGCAAATGAAGGTCATCGCCAAGAGGACCGGCACGATCATTTTCATGGCTTCGCAGCTCTCCCGCCCGGACAAAAGCGACAATTCGATCGAAGTCAAACTGCACGATGGGAAGGACAGCGGTTCGCTTGAGAATTCGGCAGGCTTGGTCTTGGGAGTGTGGCGCCCGCAACCGGACACGCTCATGATTCGCGTCTTGAAAAACACAAAGGGCGTCTCGGGCAAAATTATCGAATGCGAGTACGACGGCGCGAGGATGCAGATTCGCGAGAAGTCTCTGATCAACGGCGAACCCGAAGTGGGCAGAAACGTGCGCTCTGCCTGACCCGAGCCGTGCATCCGCGGTCGGCGAAGGGACCGAGGAAGCCCCGGAGATTATTCGGGTGGCACAGTGCACTGGCGAGATCGGACAGGTTTAACGATCTCTCCCGGCAAGAAACTTCGAACGAGTGGGGCGGTCGGTTTGGGCGGCACCTCGCCTATTTCGCCCAGCGCAACGGCCACCTTCACGGCACGGTCAATCATGCCGATGATATTTTCCAGCGCTTGTTTTCGTCGGGCGGCTTTGGTGAAAGTTGCAAAGTATGCCAGTCGTTCTTTGAGCAGAAGCGGCCCAATACAATCCTGAACTTGGAGAAGCA
>VHCZ01000177.1 GCA_016871535.1 Verrucomicrobiota bacterium | reverse complement strand
GTGAATTGCGCCTCCTACCCCGATACACCGGCACCCCGACACACCGAACACAAAGCCTGCGCTCAGAGTGTCGGCAAAGGCCCGCCAATCTGAATCCCGTGCCGGAGACAATAGGCCGCGTTCTCGAATAATCACCCAGGGTGACATCGCCGCCGCACGCGTTCGTTCGGCCCGAGACGCGTAGGCGGGGGCGGGAAACGCAGGCGGCCATTCGCAGCTTCGGTTTGAAAACGGCGTTCGACTGGGTGGAGATCGCGCAACTTGCTGAGGCCGGGCGCAAAGCTGAGCGAGATGGAACCGCACGAGCGGCCGGCATCGCGTTGCTCCTCCATGTTCAGGACTGTATTGGGCCGCTTCTTCTCAAGGAACGATTGGCCTGCTTTGCGAAATTCACCAAAGCCGGCCGACGGAAACAGGCGCTCGAAAATATCATCAGCCTGACCGCCAGCGCCACGAAGGTGGCGCTGGCGCTGACTGGCGTCACGGAAGCAAAAGCAACCGTTCCCGCGCCTCCGGCGCCGCTGACACGCACCTTCGGACCGAAGCAACAGGTCGTGCCCGCGAAGAACCTGCCACCAAATGGCGCAGTGGATTCTGGCCGTCCGCTATCTTGACCGACTTCCTTCCTTTTGACACTCATGCTGTGTCTCCGAGGTGTCAGTGTCAGTGTCGCCCCTTAAAGGGGCTGACACTTCTGACACTACTGGTGCCATAAGGCGGTTTTGGCACTTTCGACACTTCTGACACTTCATTGCTTTTGGATCGGCTGCCATTTGCCGGATTGCTTGGATTTCAGGATACGGCCGGCCTTCTCAAGCGAACGGCGCTCGCGATGGAATGTTGACTTTGACACCCCGCATTCGTCCGCTGCCAGCTTTGCCCATTTTCCCGTGGGGAGTCCTTCGGGGGGAAGCAAGGCCAAGATTTCGTCCGGGTCATAGGACTTTGGTCTTCCGCCTGTCTCGATTTCGTCGGGGCTAACTTCGCGCCAGCAAATGACTCCCGGCTCTTTGGCGTGGCCGATCAGCTTGGCATAGCAGGTTGAACCATCGTCGTTTTTCCAACCGAGGCGCGGGCCACGTTTGGCGGCTCGAAGTTCAAAGATTTCATGTGAGCCGAGTCCGCGTAATGCCAGGATCGCCCGCGCCCAGTTCGCCCATTCAATGCTTCCACTGCCGAGATACGCGAAGTCGTTGCCGCTCCAATTCGGCTTCTCCTTTCCACTGGACGGCTTGTTGGTGTGGTGAACGATTACACCGGCGCAATTAAATTCGCGAAGCAGCGGGTTGAGGTAGTTGCGAAGAAACGCAGTCACATCCCTTTGTGCTCCAGCTTCAGCGCCCAGATACGCAAGGGCGGGGTCAATCCACAGAAGGTCGGGGCCGGTGTTCGCTTAACAACGGTTTAACTACAGACAGAAAGAAATCAAACCCCGTCCTTGAATCTTCGCGCACAACGAGAAGGTTGGCACAGGCGGCTTTGGCTTCATTGCCAATCAACCCAAGCCCCTCAATCACACCATCGCGCATCTCGGCCAAGTCGCCGTCATCATTTTCGGCCTGGATCAGAAGTGATTTGAGCGGGCGCGCCGCTTGAATGCCGAAACAATCTTTGCCCAGCGCCCAACAAATTGCGCATTGTATGGCGAATGAGCTTTTCCCGATCCCGGTAGGCCCACAGAGCAGCGCCCCGCCGCCACGACGCAAAAACCGATGACGCAAAAGTTCGTCGGGGCTTTTGTCGTGCTGTGGGTGAACCAGTTCACTCAGCAATCGAGCTTTTGGCGGGCCTGGTTTTGTTTCCGCGTCGATTTCAGGTACATCGCAGATCCCATATTCGGCGAGCGTCGAATTCATGGTCTTCCCTCCAGCGGCTTGAAGTTTAAGAAATAGACAGTCTGGCGCCTGCCGTTGTTGTCCCGTGTGCCGTCCGGCATCCGCACAAATTGTGAGCGCGTCCATGTGGTAGGATCGGCGCCAACCGAAACGGCATAGCGAAAAAAGCGGAGAACCTTTTCGTCCGGCTGACCGGCAACCAAAAACCACCCATGAAGACTCTTGCCACCGCTGTGCACAACACACACCAGCGGCGCGTAGCGGGCCAAATGGAGCAAGAGCGCGGCATGTTCATCCACGGTCCCGCCGTCAAATTCGCAAACCAAAAACCTTCGCGGGCCGGTATTGTGCAAGGTGTGCGCGGACTCGCGGCCGTCCTTGGTCTTGCCGGTGCGGGTCCTCATGGGACTCGGCACGATCAATTGCAGCTTGCTCAATTCACCGCGCCATTCCTCGCGCGGTCGCGTCGAGAATTCATGGCTCGATTTGCCACAACACAAGAGGGGGTTGCCCGGGAATAGTCGGTCAATGATTTGCTCGGTGTGCTGCTCATTGTCTTCGAGCCGCACGGGCGAAAGCTCCCAAAGATCCACCAGCGCGGGGCCGTCGCGTACGATCGCCGCGCGTTGCTCTTCATTTAGCTTTGGCCACTTCGGGGCGGGTGTGGGTGCTGATGGGCCATGCAGATGCCAGGCACAACCGAGAGAGTTTTGGACGGCGGACAGAATTTCGTTGCGCGGCACGTGTCGGCCACTTGCATCTGCGTTGCCTTTTTCATGCTTCGAATGATACGCGCTCGTTTTTGGTTCTTCGCGCGGCGGTCAGTCGGCACAGCAATCGCCGCAGTCGGCAATCCTGATGCCGCAGTCGGCAACCGGGGAGCCGGAGTCGGGGGTTGGGACTGCCGCAAAATTCCTTGCGCTTTTTTGCCGATCTGTGGTTTTCGCACTGCGCGTTTTCACGTTGACGCACCTCAACGCGACTCAACGCGGCCTTCCTTGACCCTATTACCGGGACGCGGTAATGTTCTCCGGTGATTAGGAGTTTCGCTTGTGCCGAAACCGAACAGATTTTTCGCGGGATTCGTTCGCGGCGCTTTCCGCCGGACATTCAGAACACGGCGCGGCGCAAGCTCGAGTACCTGCATCGCGCCCGAACGCTCGATGACTTACGGATGCCGCCGGGAAACCGGCTCGAAGCCCTCAAAGGGGATCGCAAGGGCCAGCACAGCATTCGCATCAATGACCGATGGCGAATCTGCTTTCAGTGGCGCAAGGGCGATGCCGAGCAGGTTGAAATCGTGGACTATCACTAACGATATGAGAAAAGCAAAAGACAGATTGGCGCCGGTGCATCCGGGTGACGTGTTGCGCGAGGATTTTATGAAGCCGCTCGGCTTGTCTGCGTATGCCGTGGCAAAGGCCATTGGCGCAACCCCCATTGCCATCAGTGAAATTTGCCGGGGCAAGCGGAGTGTCAGCGCGGAAATGGCGCTCAAGCTAGGGCGGCTGTTCAACGTGTCGCCCGAAATGTGGATGGGCATTCAGGCGGATTACGATTTGGAAGTCGTGCGCCTGGAGTGCCAGGATCGCGTCGAGCGCGACATTCAGCCGTTGCCGGCATTGCAGCCGGCCTAACCGACAAAGACTCAATGTCGCGTGGGCTTTGAGGCGGTGCGCCGCTTGGGGTCGAGAATGTCGGCTTTGACTTCGGGAATGCCTGCATAAACCTGAGTGCTGGCCGCCGACGCTGGTTTTCGAGCTTCCTCCGCTTTGCGCTTGTTCTCGGCGCGCGTCATTTGGGCCTTCGCTTTCCCTGTTTCCGCCCTGTTCATCTGCTTCTCAGCTTGGCTCCTGAACCGCTTCCATCGCAAGGCGCACAAGTCAGCGACAGTCACGCGGCCCTGTTTCAAATGAGAGTCCATGTCGTTTTTCGGCAGGCGCATTCCTTCAAGGTAGTCATGAACGGCTTTCACAATTGCATCCCGGCTTAACGGTATAGTCATCGCGCGATTCTCTTTGTCAGTCCGCTTGGTGAGTTTGTAAAGCAACGGCAGGCCGCCCGACTCTTGCGATTCCTCGATCTCGGAGATTCTGACGGTCCCGTGCGCCGATGGACGCGACCGCTCGAAAACACTGGGGGCGTTTTTCGGCAAGCCGCTGATGTAACGTTCAGCGGAAACCAGCAGTTCATGGGCCTCGCGCACGGCCTGATCGCGTGAGAGCTTTCCGTATTTCTTTGGCATTAACGCTGCGGCGAGAGCAGCGAGTTGCCCAGGTTCCAAACCTTCACGTGAAGCCGCGTCGGGACGGGCGAATTCCGGCGCTTCCAGGTTCAGTATTTCGTCGTCGGGAATCGGAGTGCCGGGCGAACCATTGGCGAGAATACGATTCCACTCTTCCGCGTTCCAAACGGCGTCGCGCAGACGATTCCATGCATGATCCGCTACCGCGAGTTCTGGGCCACTGAGTTTGCGTCCCGCAATGAAGCGATGAACTGTCTCCAGCCAGTAACGTCTCGCGAGCGTGAGTTGTCGGAGCACGGCTTGCGAATCGGCTTCGCTTGCCGCTGTGACATTCGAATCGGCAGGGTTGACGGCGCGTGTGGCGCTCGATACGTTCGGGGCCGTTGCTTTTCCTTGAGCGTCGCCTTTGTTCGTAGCGGGGCGGCGCTTTTCCATTTTGCGGTTTTTCATGTCATCTCGGTTGGCCAGCGTTTACGGCCGTCGGCAGAGTCAGAACATTGCCCGGCTGTTCGGGCCGCGTCGAAAACCATTTCTCGGCGTCCGCTGGTTTCACCAGCTCGCGATAGTGCTTATGCACAACGGCGGCGCTGTTGCCCAGTTCGCCGGCCACGCGGCCCGCGTCGCCGATCTGCGCGAACCGATAACTGGCGTAAGAGTGGCGGAGTGCATTCGCTTTCCACTCCACCGCCTGTTGAGCTGGCACGCCGCGTGCAGGGTCCGCTTCAACTGCGGTTGCCGCGGCAACCGCTGCCTGACACTTGAAAAACTGGTCTGGACCGTCGGACCAGACCTTTCCTTGTCTGTCCGCGTAGGGCGCAAGCCATGCCGCCAGGTTGTCATGTATCGGGACAATGCGGCGGGTGGCGGTCTTGGCCTTGCTCGCGCTGACCACGATGAACCGCTCCGCCAGGTGGATGTCACTCCATTCCAACCGCTCGATCTCGGCGCTTCGAAGTCCCGCGAATGCGCCAATGGCGAGGCACGGCAGGAAGTCGGAAAAGTTCTCGTGGGCCGCCTCCAGAAGCCGGGTGATCTCTGACGGCGTGAAAATCTCCACGTCGCCACCGTTGACTTTGACGCGCTCGACACCTTCAACGGGATTGTCCACCGCGTACCCGCGCGCCACGGCGAACCTGAACAAGGTGTGCAACACCGTGCGAAAGTTCCTGTAACTCTGCGGGCCGAGTTTCTGGCCGTCGAGCCAGTCCTGAATGTCCGCTGTTGTGACGCTGCACGAGTCCTTCCCGCAATCGTCGGCGAAGCGTTCCAGCCGTCCCGTCAAATCTCGCATGTAGCGTTCACTCGCGCCCCGGGCTGCCTTGATCTTGAGAAGTTCGGCCACGACCTCAGCCACTGGCTTCTTGATCGTTTGCTTGTGGCGAGCGGCGTAGAACTTCGCCGCAGCGTGAAGGTTCGCCAAGTCGCCAACGGTCTTTAGGCATTGGGCCACGGTCGCGGTCGCAGCGTCCACGGTGACGTTGAAGGGTTTGAGGCGTGCAACTGCGTTGGCGTATTCGAGCGCCTGATCGCGCGTCATGCTGGCCGCCACGTAATCGCGTGAATCAAGGCGCCGGGCCAGCTTTTCCGCTGCTTCCAATGCGTCGGCTTCACTCGCGTAGGAGTCAAAGCGGCGGCGGTCACCGTCGGCGTAGTTTGCGACCATGAAGGCGAAGTTCCCGCTCGGCGTCTTGCGCCGATAGACGTTGACGATAGCTCGGCCGGGTTGGACTTTGCGAGGCCATGAATCCCCTTGTTTGGCCTTGCGTGACGGGGTAGGTTTCATGCGTGTTAGCGTTGCACATATGTTGCACACTGTCAAATCTGTTCGCGACAACGCACGTTGAAAACAGGCATTTCAGCCAATTTTTACAAGGTAAATGCTCCCGTAGCTCAAATGGATAGAGCAGCGGTTTCCTAAACCGCGGATCCCAGTTCAATTCTGGGCGGGGGTACCAATCGCGTTGGTTAAGGAAGCGGATCAGGGGTTCAATGCATGAAGTTTTGCTTGGGAGAAAAGCTTCTCTCCTGGGATTGGGTTCATCGGCCGAGTGCGGCTTGGCGGAAAGATTTGCCGAGAGGTTTTTTCCGGGTGCAATGCGGCTTGCGGTTCGACGTCGCGAAAACACCCTGGAAATGCCCCGATTCTGCCGCAACGAGCGCCTGGCATTCATGTTGCTCAACGAAGCCGGGCGAGTGGAAACTGTGCGTGGATCAATCAGCAGTGACCCCGCCGAAGAACTCAGTAGCAGCCGTAACACGACATTATGGTCATCCAGACGAACCCGCAGACCGGCGCCGGCGCCAACCCTGGAACTTCTGTCCAGTCCAAGCTGAATCGGAAAGGCAATCCCGACGCCCCGCAACCTCCTTCCGAGAACGACGAATTGGCCATTTCGCCGCGCAGCACCAATCGACTGGCCTCGACGTTCCCACCCATTTTCGACGCGGATCAAGCCGAGGAAGTCACTGAGTTTCTCCGGCATCACATTTTGACGCGTCCTGCCGCGTCCATTTCCGTGCAGGCGAACTCCCGACCACAGGCAGTGTTCGAGCTTCTGGACGGGATTTTCGAGTAGGATCCCGCGCGCGGCTCCAAAGAGCGTGTTCCAAACAACATCCCGTACGTGTTTAGCGTGGTAGGGACGGATTCCACTCCGTCCCAAATCAAGCCGTGAGCCAGACCGCCGCCCAGGAAGAGAGGATGGATCAACGGAGGCTCCTGGTTTTTCCGTTGTCCGTCTGTCCCTTCAAGAGACGCCCTCAAGGATTAGTCAGGGACGGAGTGGAATCCGTCCCTACCAACGCTAAACAGATACAAAATCCCTCGCCGCACGACCCCGCGCAATTTTCGGACACGCTCTAACCCGACTTCAGGGCAAAATCCAATTCCAACGGATTTTCGAATCGTGTTTTCCCGTCTGGAAACTAGACTGGGCGCGCATGACATCGTTTTGGGAGCCCCTTCTCCAGCCCCTCGGATTTCTCTGGCTGCTTCATGTGCTGGCAACGCTCTGGATGTTCCGCAGCCGTAAATGGCGCGAGGCGGTTTTTTGTGGAGCGATTGCCAGTGCCATATCCGTTATCGGCTCGACGCGCGTTCCGGCGCGATTGCTGGCCTCACTGGAGCGACCTTACGCCACGCAGAACCTGACGAACCTTCCGCCTTGCGACGCCGTGGTCATGCTGGGTGGCACGCTCAACGCCTCGAACGGCGATCCGCTGGGCTTTGATGTTGGCGAACCGGCGGATCGGATCCTGGCGGCTGTCGAGTTGTTCAAGCGAAAGCACGCGGAAGTTCTGATCCTTGGTGGTGGCGGCGGCAGGTCGCGATTGCCGCCGGGCAATCCATGGAGCGAAGGCGAAGTCATGAAGGCGTGGCTCGCCAGCCTGGGTGTGACCGGGACCAACGTCTTTCCCTTGCGCAATTGCGCCAACACTCGCGAAGAGGCGGTCCAGGTCGCGGCGATGGCCCGGGAACGGCAGTGGAAACGCGTGCTGCTGGTCACGTCGGCTTACCACATGAAGCGCGCGGCCGGCTTGTTCGTGAAACTGGGAATTCCGGTTGAGCCGGTCGCTTGCGATTTTGTGGGGCTTGCCACACTGCAAAACCAGAAGCGCTGGAGCCCGTTTCCAAAAACACCTGGCTTTCACCATTTTGACCTGTACCTGCACGAGTGGATTGGCTGGCTCTACTACCGCTTGCGCGGGTGGGTGGAAAGTCGGTCGGAACGGCAAAACCAATAATTCCGCCCGTGAACCTCGGAGCGCCGATCTCCGGTCCGGCGCGATTCTCAACCCGCACCCGATGCGTGCCGGGTCGGAGACCGGCGCGCCGGTTCATGGGCAGAATTGCTGCGGTAAATCTGCTTGGTCTGCGCGACCGCCGGAATATACTGTCGTCAACGCTCTCGAATGAGTGGACAGAGTTGCGCCCATGCCCATTGAAACGCCGCATTGCGCTATGATCGACCTCAGAATCGCGGTTTCCTCCGTGCTCCCCTTTTTGGTGGCGGCTTCACTCGCCAGTTCGCTTCACGCAGACATTGTGATCGAAGGCACGGTGAAATTGCCGCCCGCCAAAGCGCCGGCCGCGGCTGCGGCGCGATACCAGCAAACGGCAGGCACGGTCCGCGGCCCCGTCGCCGCCGGTTGCGGTCGTTTATCTGGAAGGAACGTTCCCCGCGCAAAGTTCGAGTTCCTCAGCCACGCCGGAAATGGTTCAGAAGGATTATCAGTTCATGCCGGGAACGCTGGCGGTTCAAAAAGGCTCCAAAATCGTGTTTCCCAATCAGGACGATGACTACCATCACGTGTTTTCGTACTCGAAGACGAAGGAGTTCGACGTAGGACGATATCGCAAAGGCGAATCGACTCCCTCCGTGGTGTTTGACAAAGCGGGCGTGGTCCGGGTGGGTTGCGAGATTCACGAGCACATGCGGGCATATATCGTCGTGCTCGACACGCCCCACTTCAAAACAACCGAGCCCAGTGGCAAGTACCGTCTTGAATTGAAGAACATCCCGGACGGGAAGTACACGCTCAAAGCCTGGGTGAACGAAAAAACTACCTGGGAACAGCCGGTGGAGCTAAAGGAAGGCGCCACGCTTCAGGTGGATTTCCCCAGGAAGTGAGCGGTCATCGTTCGCATCGGCCCGGCGCCATGATTCCCACGCTCAGCTTCAGGCTCAAGCTCTTGCTGGCGATGCTGCTGTTGGTGGTGGGAGTGACCGGCGCGACCCTTTACGTCTCGCAACAGAAAAACCAGGAAACTTTCAAAGAGTTTTTTTCAAAACTGTTCCAAGGCCAGACGCAGGCTTTCACGGAGAAGCAGGAGAAAGTCGTGGACGGCATCAAACGGAACGCCGCCCTGTTGGTGCGTTCCTCTCGCGTTCAGCTCGCGCTGCAGGAGGCAGAAACAGGAGACAGCGAGCAACTGTATCGAATCGCCAAGGCAGAGCTGCAAACGCGCGCCATGATCCCGGGCCCGATTGTGGACACCAACGCCGTTTATGCGACCTTTTACCTTTTCCTGAATGCGCGAGGCATGGTGATCCCGCCTCCCTCCTCTTTCCCGGAATTGATAGCGTTCACGCGCCAGCAAAATCTGACGCAGCGGCTGAATCGGGTCGGTCAGGCGATCACAAACGTGTCGGATCAACTGGTTGGGTTCGTGACGACGGAATCGCCCTCCGGAGCCTCGCAGCTCCAGCAGACCGTGGTTACGCAGGTGGTGGACACACAGACGGACGAGATCCTGGGAGCGCTCGTGTTGGGATATCCTATGCCGGAGCTGGGCCGAAAGGAGGAAGGCGAACACAAATTCAAAGCGGGCATCCTCTTTGAAAACCAGGTTTACTCGGAGGCCATCCCGGAAACCCTTCGGCCCCGGCTGGCCCAGCGGATTGGTGAACGAATGAAACTTCCGGAGACGGCGGCGCAAGACCTGACCGAGATGATTGATGACGACCTCCACGGCGTCTTCTATCAGGCTTTGAACCCCGATCCGCGTTTTCCGACCGCGTATTTGGTGGCTTTGATTTCCATGAACAAGGTTCTCGAATCCGCCCGGGACCTGCGGGGAAGAATTGTCTTTTTTTGTCTTTTTCGGATTCATGGGACTGGTGGGGGCGATCGCGTTTAGCCTCCTTCTTTCGCACGGCTTTTCCACGCCCATTGAGGATCTGGTCAAAGGCACCTCGGAAATCCAGCGCGGCAATTTCGGCATCAAGGTGCCGGTGCGCAGCCGCGATGAAATCGGCCGCTTGACCCAGTCGTTCAACGAAACACGCCGCTGACTCGCGTGGTGTACGAGCACAAGGGCATCGTGGACAAATTTGTCGGAGACTTGATCATGGCGTTCTTTGGCGCGCCGAAGAGTTCCGGCAACGACTCGCTGAATGCCGCGCGTTGCGCTCTGGACATGATTCGGGAGCGCGAGCGGCTCAATGAAACGTCCAAATACCAAATCAATATCGGCATCGGCGTCGCGTCCGGCCCGGCGCTGGCGGGCAACATGGGGTCGAGCGACCGATTGAACTATACCGTGCTCGGCGAGCGGGTGAACCTGGCCTCTCGTCTGTGCGGCAAAGCCGGGCGAATGGAAGTGGTCATCGATGAGACGACTTGCCAGCGGTTGAAGGATCTCGCGGTCACGGAGGCGTTGCCGGAGTTGGAATTGAAAGGATTCTCGGCGCGCGTTCAGGCCTACAAATTACTGCAAATTCGTTCTCCCCAAACTGAGATATGAACCGATCGACGTGGACTGACGCTCAACCCACCCCTGCACCCCTCCCAGGAGGGGAATTTGCCACCAGCGAGCCGAGCATAGCTCCGCTCCCGGTAGGGCGAATCCGTTCCGGCGAGCCGCTCGACGTGAGTGGAACACGTCCAGACCGGCTCGCTGGGGACAGGCTCGCCCTACCGTCACGTTCAGGGGAAAGAGGGCCGTCTTCATGGGCATGCCCCTCTCCTCAATCCTCTCCCCACTCGATCTGGAGCTGTATTACATCGACCAACAACCGCCCGGCCTGATCTTCAGCGACGACGACGCTTTCTTCAGCCCGCGGCTGTCACTCTTCCTGGACACGCAATTCGGCCCGCACTTCTACACGTTGGTCCAGGCGCGCTACGATCGCGGTTTCGATCCCGGCTCGCGGGAGGACGGGGACTTTCGTTTCGACGAGTATTTTTGCGCTACACGCCTTTCGAGGATTCACGGCTCAATTTTCAGTTCGGCAAATTCGCCACGGTCGTCGGGAACTGGGTCCCGCGCCACGACTCATGGAACAACCCGTTCATGAACGCTCCTTTGCCCTACGAGAATGTTCTGATCATCACCGACCACGTCGCGCCCGCCAATCCCGCGGCTTTTCTGGCGCGGCGCAAAAAGTTCGACGACAAACGCACCTGGGTGCCGGTGATCTGGGGGCCTTCGTATGCCAGCGGCGGATCGATCTTCGGGCGCATCGAGAAATACGAGTATGCTTTTGAAGTGAAGAATGTCGCCCTCTCCTCCCGGCCTTACGCCTGGGACGCCACAACGCATCCCTGGGAATCGCCTCTGGTCAGCGGGAGGGTCGGGTATCGGCCCAACGCGGCCTGGAGCGTGGGCGCTTCGTTCAGTCACGGCCCGTATTTACTGCCTCCCGATGAGCCGCTGTTTGCCGGCGGTCCCATCAAGGATAAATTCAAACAGACTACCGTCGGTCACGACATCAGTTACGCCCGGCGCCACTGGCAAATCTGGGCGGAGGTCTTTGCTTCGCGATTCGAGGTTCCGAATGTCGGCGACGCGGCTACACTCGCTTACTACATTGAGGCTCGATACAAACTGACTCCGCGTGTGTTCTTGGCCGGGCGCTGGAATCAACAGTTCTTCGACAAAGTGCCCGACGGCGCCGGCGGGAGCCAGCGGTGGGATCGGGACATCTGGCGCATCGAAGCCGCGGCGGGCTACCGCTTCGACCGGCACCTTCAAGCCAAACTCCAATACAGCTACAGCCATCAAAACGGGCCGCTCCAGCAAGGCGAGCAACTCGTCGCGGGGCAGTTCACGATCAAGTTCTAATCGAAGAACGGGAACAGCTTCTTCAAAGTTTGTTTGTTGGCCTGACTTCCGTATTCGCAAACTTCGTAGGCCTCGGCGTATCGGACTTTCTGGCCCTGCTCCTTGCCGTACCATTCGATGAGCTGGCTGCGAAAGCGGTCCGCGATGCCACGGCTGCGGTTGGCGAATTGGTCGCGCACCTGTTTGTGCCGCTCTTTCTGTTTGGCCGGCTCCGTCGGCATGAGGTGAGGTCCGCCGTTCGCCCCGCCTTCATAGAATTGGGACACGATCACGCCTATGGCATCGAGCTTCTTCTCGATTACCGAATCGATCGAAATGACGATGTCCGGTTGAAACGGATTCGGTTTCTGGAACCGGTCGGGATAATAGAGGAAGACCGGGTTGTTCTTCAGCGGCGGAAGGTCCGGAACTATGAAGGGCACGGTGACCATGTAAGCCGCATCCTGGACCAGGACGCCGGTGTAACGATGGTCCGGATGATAATCGTTGGGCCGCGGCCCCATGACGATGTCGGCCCGCCACTCGCGGATCAACCGCGTAATCATCCGGCGATACTCCAGCGTGGGGAGGAGTTCTCCATCGTGGATGTCAAGGACCTCGGTGGTGATGCCCAGAATTTTGGCGGCGGCTTCAACTTCCGCCTTGCGTCGAAGGGCCAACGGCCCGCCCGCTTCCCGCCAATGGCCAATGTCGCCGTTGGTGACGGAGACAAATTTGACATGGTGCCCTTTGGCCGCCCACATCGTGGCGGCGCCGCTGGCTTGAATTTCACAGTCGTCCGGGTGCGCGCCAAAGCAGATGATTCGAAGCTTGCCGTCATCCGGCGGCGTCGCGGCCAACGCGACGTTTGAGGCGAGATTTCCGAGTCCCAAAAGACATCCAGCGCAAATCAAGCTTGCGGCGGTCAACGACGACTGTTTTGTCTTCATGAGAACCTTTCTTGGCTGAGAGTTAGGAGCATTGAAAAGCACAAACCAACCGAACCGAGGGTTGAATGTGCGGAATTACTAAAACCGGAGCGAAGCACAGTCAAAGCAAATCTGGCGCTGTTCTCAACTCCTCAGTTAATTAACGACGGTGGAGCGACGCTCCTGCGGAGCTTCTCTTCGATGGCATTGGCTCGGCGGGAGCCTCGCCCAGCCTCGCCCC
>VHCZ01000176.1 GCA_016871535.1 Verrucomicrobiota bacterium | reverse complement strand
AAATGCTGACAGGAATGACAGGAATCTTATCGAGATACAGATCACGAGGATGGACTTGACAATTATACTTTGTATTGCAAAGTATAGCCATGCATCCCACTTGGGCTACTGAGCACCTGCAGGTCATTCGCACATTGATGGAACGTTCCGCGATCTACCGGCGCGCTTTAGCCCCCGTCATGCTACTGCTTGGTATCCTGGGAATTGTCGCGGGGGTCTCGGGGTGGTGGTTTTCCGTGTCGTCCTCGCGCGCATTTGGCTGGTACTGGATCGCAGTCAGCACCGTGGGCATCTCTGGCGCGTATTTGATGGTGCGGCGGCAGTCTTTGCGCGACGCCGAACCGTTTTGGTCGCCTCCCACACGCCGGGTGACCCTCGCGGCACTCCCGGCCGCATTCATTGGATTTATCGTGAGTCTGTTGATCTTGCAGGCACTGCCGCAAGGCAGCGTGGAAGTTGCATGGCTTCCTCCGATCTGGATGGCGCTCTACGGTTGCGCGATTCACGCGGCGGGCTTTTTCATGCCGCGAGGCATGAAACTCTTCGGGTGGCTGTTCATCCTCGCAAGTTGCGCGGTTGGAGGGGCTCTGGCGCTGTCCTGGATCCCGCGTTCGTCCATCTCGGGACACACGGTGATGGGGGCCAGTTTTGGCGGACTGCATTTGTTGTACGGGGTCTATCTCTATTTCACGGAAGACAGGAAGAATGAAGCGTGAATCCGGACCCATTTCTCAATCTAGACCGCGTCATTCACGAAAAGGGCCGGATGGCTATCATGTCCCTTCTGGCGGCCACGCCGGAACTGTCCTTCACTGAAATGCGCAACACGTTGAACATGACTGACGGCAACCTGAGCGTCCACCTCCGGACCCTTCAAGAAGCGGGTTATGTCGCCGTCACCAAGACCTTTCAGGAGCGGCGCCCTCTGACAACTTGCTCTCTGACCCCCAGCGGAAGGGCTGCCTTCGCCAATTACATCGAGCTGCTCTCGCAGATCGTCGAGCAACACCGGAAGAAATGAACCATCTTTTTGCCTCGCACTCACCCGCGCCGCCATTGGCTTTGCAGTGCAAAGAACTCGGCGAAAACGTGTTGCCCACTCACCCCAGCGCGCCAACCCCTAAGAGCGGGTCCGGAAATTCGATCCAGGGTAGTACAGGCGACCCGCCTGTCTGTCCGGCGACTCGCCGGACGGAACGACAGCGATGCTTGGAGTCGATAACGACGGCCTTTCCAAGAGGCGGCCTTACGCACTTCCGGTCGACGGGTCGCCGACTGGGGCGGACGAGTCGCCCGCGCTACCCAATCTTCAGACACGCACTGAGCAACGCCAAGGTGGGTTCATGTCCCATAGCGACTGCTCCAAGCTCCCGGATACTTGGCCTTCAGTGGGATTGACTTTCAAACTCAAGAACGATTGACGCATATGAGAATTCTTCGTGCTGAACATTTGGGAATGTGTTTTGGAGTGCGCGACGCCATCCACCTCGCGCTCACCACCGCAACTCAAAGGCCCTTGACCGTCCTGGGCGAGCTCGTCCACAACGAAAACGTTTTGGAATCGCTGCGCCGCGAGGGCGTCGAAATCAAACATCAACTGGACAACGTCACGACCTCCACGGTGATGATCACCGCTCACGGCGCGTCCGAAAAGGCTCTGGACCGCGTTCGCCAGCGAGGCCACAACATCGTGGAGGCGACCTGCCCGCTCGTTCATCACGCGCACCGGGCCGTTCGTCAGTTGGTGCGGGAGGGTTATCATCCCGTCATTGTGGGCAAACGCGACCATGTCGAGGTTCGCGGCATCGTTGAGGATCTCACGGCGTTCGACGTGATCCTTTCAGAGGCGGACGTCGAGCTTCTTCAAGAGCGCCCGCGATTCGGTGTGGCCGCGCAAACGACGCAGCCGATTCAGAAGGTTCGGCAACTGGTCGCTATGATCCAACGCCGATTTCCGAACTCGGAAGTCCGGTTCGCGGACACGGTGTGTCAACCGACAAAGCAGAGGCAAACTGCTGCCGTAGAACTTGCCCGCCGCTGCGATGTCGTGATCGTGATCGGCGGCGCGCACAGCAACAACACGCGGGAACTTGTCGCCACATGCCGCCGGTTTTGCGAGCGCGTTTATCACGTGCAGACCGCGCAGGACCTTCGCGAGGATTGGTTTTACGACGCGCAAACGGCTGGAATCACCGCCGGCACGTCTACCCCCGATTATCTCATCAACGAAGTCGAGGGACGGCTCAAAGAGATCGCCTCGACGCACGCCTTTCCAACGGAGATGAACGCGGAATCGGCTGACGCTCAGTTGCAGGATGCGTCCAAACGAGGCTCAACGATATTCGATCTGGCGGTGTGAGGGAATCAACAAGGCAAGCGCATGCAACGCGGAAGACAAGACAATAGCAGGAAACACGGAACTCAAAGAGGATGAGGTTGGCTATGCGATCCTCCAGCGAGTCCGGGAGTTCTGACGATGCAGACTCCACGCCAGGCCGTATCGATCGAGGAGCAGATCGAGCAGTGGCGGAGCTATCTCGGCCGTCGGCAGGCGACCCACATGGTCGATGTAGCGGAGCTGGAAAATCATCTGCGCCAACAGATCGCGGGTCTCCTCGAGGCGGGGCTTGCGACCGACGAAGCGTTTCTGATTGCGGTGAAGCGCATGGGCAGCCGCGATGCCCTCTCTCGGGAGTTCGCGCGCGCGCACTCGAACCGTCTCTGGAAACAGCTCCTGCTCGGGCCTTCGGATTCCGGAGAGTCACGAGTGCCGGGCCCAACAGACGTCATCGTCGCATTCTGTCTTGCGGTGGCTGCGGCAGTGGCCATCAAGGTGCCCGCGTTGTTCGGGCTGCAATTGGACGAACATAACGATGGAGACGTCCGTTTCTATGTCCGCAACGCAGGCCTTTTGGTGTTGCCGCTCCTGACCATTTACTTCGCTTGGAAAGGGCGGCTCGAAACCCGCACTCTTTGCTGGCTAGGCGTGGCGTTCGCCGTCGCCGGTGTATTCGCCAACGTGTATCCTTTCGCCCGGGCCAGTTCCACCGAGGTGCTCACCGCGGTGCACCTGCCAATCGCGCTCTGGCTGGTAGTCGGCATGGCGTACGCCGGCAGCCGCTGGAGCCAGGTCGCGGGCCGCATGGACTTCATTCGTTTCTCGGGCGAGCTGTTCATATATTATGTGCTGATCGCGCTCGGCGGCGGCGTCTTCACGGCATTTGTGGCGTTGTTCTTCCGCATCCTGGGAACGGCCCCCGATCAGTTCATTGGGTCGTGGCTCCTGCCGTGCGGAGCGGCCGGGGCCGTCGTGGTCGGATCCTGGCTGGTGGAGGCCAAGCAGAACGTGATCGAAAACGTGGCGCCCGTGTTGACGCGTCTGTTCACGCCGCTGTTCGCCGCCGCGCTCAGCACATTCTTGGGAGCACTCCTGTGGACCGGCCGCGGCGTCAACATCGAGCGAGACATGCTCATCGCATTCGACCTGCTCCTGGTGGTGGTCCTTGGCCTTCTGCTCTATTCCGTCTCCGCCCGTGACCCTCGGTCACCCCCAGGTGCCTTCGATGTGCTGCAGATCGTGCTGGTGGTCAGCGCCCTGTTGGCCAACGCGGTAGTGCTGTGGGCCATCGTCGCGCGCATCACCGAGTTCGGCTTCAGCCCGAACCGCGTGGCCGTGCTCGGCGTGGATGTGATTCTCCTGGTCAACCTGGCGTGGTCCGCTGTGCTTTACCTCCGCTTCCTGAGAGGACGCGGATCGTTCATTGCTCTCGAAAAATGGCAGACGGATTACCTGCCGGTTTACGGCGCGTGGGCGGCGATGGTCGTGATCCTCTTTCCGCCCCTGTTCCGTTACCTCTGACATGCCGTCGTCGTACGCCAGGGAGAACGCAACAATTATTATGAGGTGCTTTTTTAGGTCTCATCCTCGAAAAGATAACTGGCAAATCGTACGCCGAAGCCCTCGAAGAGAGAATCGCTTCAAAGATCGGACTTAAGGATACCTACCTGACGACCGGAAACATCAATGTGAACAAAAACGAAGCGCTGACCTACATTCACTTCGGCGGCGACTGGCAACCGGTGACTGAAACCCATCCCAGCATCCTCTTCAGCGCCGGCGCGATCGTTTCAACACCCGGCGACCTGGCCAAATTCATCCAGGCGCTGTTTGAAGGAAAGCTGGTTTCACGCGACACCCTCGACCGCATGAAAGCGACGAGGGACGGCGAAGGGTTTGCAATGGTGACCGTCACGTTTCAAAGTGTTTCACGCGCTTTCGGGTGGTGAATGCCGTTTCAATTAGCCCGGCGGCTTCGGACGGGCCGTCCCTGCGGCCAATCTCGCCGGCAAATTGCGTTGCGCGCTCCTTATGCGCGGCTGACGCTAAGACGCGACCCACGGCGGCTCGAAGTGTTGGCGCGGTCAGTTTCTTGATCGGAATACACTCGCCGACGCCAAGGTGCGCGATTCGCGACGCGACGCCGGGCTGGTCGTTGGTTATCGGCAAGGCGACCATGGGCACACCTTCGCTCAGGCATTCCAAAACCGTGTTCAAACCGCCATGGGTGATCACCAGGCTGGGAGGCATTTCGTTGATGTGAGAGAAGCCCATCGGCGGAAGGCGATGCCGGTATCGAAAGGGGACCACCGCGGAGAGAAGCGGCCAGCCGGTCAGATTGAGAATCAATTGGCCAACCAGATTCCGCACGCGAAAGAGAAGCGAGGGCCGGTAACGCCACGAGCGGTTGCAGGGCGGAACGCGCGATTCGGTGTGAAACATCAGCGCGCTGCAAGCCACCGCCAGTGGAAAATCCAACGCCTGGAAAACGCTTTCCGCTCCGATGCTGACCTGGTCCATGACCAATCCATCGAACCGCTCGCGGCGGATGGTTTCCGGCAGGTCACGAAGAATGCCGCGGGCGAACTCCGCGAGCCAATGGCCGGCAAACCGGCTTGCTTTCAATCCCGTCAATCGCCCCATCAGCGCAGTCTTCCGCTCCCATTCGCCGCGCGGAAATTCGGCCAGCGCGATGGGAATGAATTCCAGTCCGGCTCTCGCGACTTTTGTCTCCGCGTCCCGAGGGGCGAGGAAGGCGACGCGGTGCCCGCGTTTTTGCAACGCGCGCGCGAGGACCGTCATCGGATTCAGGTGCCCGATAAAGGCAGGCGAGAGGATCGCATAATAACCCACGCCCAGGCAGCGTCCCAAACAAGCTGGAGCAGGTCAACGGTTCACCTCGCTCGATTGCCCGCGGCGTCGATGGTTTCTTCCTTGGCTCCCGCCGGAATCTCCGTAGTCGTCACTCGGCCCCCCGGCCAGCGCACGGCCACACGCATCGGTCCGTCGCGAAGAGCGAGCACCTGCACCGCACTGTCCTGGGACCAATATCCCGAGCCGGCGTGGATTTCTCGCGCCGGTCCATTGCCGTCCGGGAAGATCGGCCAGATCACAGCGCCGATTCCAGTTGGATTTCCGGGCGGCCCTTTCAATTTGACCCGAAGGCCCGGCTTCGCGGAGACATTGCGAAACATGCGTGTCTCAGCGCGGTTTTGCGTCACAACGAGATCCCAGCGGCCGTCCGCGTTGAAATCGGCCGCTGCGGCGCCGCGTTGCTCGCCATAAATTGCAAGGCCCGATTCCTGTCCCGGGACAGCAGAGAGTTTCCCCTTGCCGTCCCCTTTCAACAGTAGGCCGCGCCCTGCGTCGAGTCTCGGCATTTCCGGTTGCGTGGCGAAAAAATTCTGGCTGAGAAAAATGTCCTCGCTCCCGTCCCCATCAAAGTCGCTCACGCTCACGCCATACGCGGGCGCAAGTTGCGCTTCCCGGGGCAACTCCACCGCCTCGAATCCGCTGCCGCGATTCAGGAAAGCCATCGAAGCGAGCGTCGTGACTCGCGCTTCATTCGCTTTCCCCGGCAGCGCTTTCAAGACCTCCTCGATTGACGCTTCGCTGTAGAGCTTGTGAGACGTAAAGCGTTCGCGCAGGAACGGCAGTGCAAGGGCGAGCGGATTCAGCATCCGCATCGGCAACGCAGTCCGCGTGGACGAATCAAACTCAGTTTCGATCAAGTCCAGCGCGCCGCGTTGAGCGAAATCACCAAAACAGACTCGAAGAGGTTGTGTGAGAGCGGCGCGATACGGGCTGTTCAAGCCCCAGTTGGCCGCGATGATGTCGAGCTTCCCATCGGCATCGAGATCGCCGGTGGTGACTCCGGTCCACCAGCCGGTTAACTCGTTGAGCGTTGAGCGTTGAGCGTTGAGCGTTCGACGTTGAGCGCTGGATGCAGATGGTTCGTCCGTGATCGTCACCGGTGGATTGAACGGTTTTAGGCCTCCTCGATCGTTGAGGAAGATTCGGATTGGTTCCCATTCGCACGCCAGGATCAATTCCGAAAAGCCGTCTCCGTTCAGATCGCTCCAGACTACGCCGCTGACCAGGCCCACATTCGCCAGCGTCTTCGTCGCTTCCAAGTCCAACTCCCAGCGGAGGCCGCTTCTTCGGAAAAGCCGGGACGACGCGGCCTCTGGGTAACGAGCGGGCACAACCCGTCCGCCGACGAACAAATCGAGATCGCCGTCTCCATCGACGTCCGCGAGCGCGATCGGTCCGGTGCTCGACGCGTGCCCCGGCAAAGTGTCATCGATGACCTTGCGAGTGAAATCGTATTGCCGAACGGCTGCGCCCACGGCCAGACCGTCCTCGTAATTCGCCGAGCCGATCAGCAATACCGCGGCTCCATCGTCGCGCTGCATGCCGACGATGCCGGTTTGATCGCGCGTGATCCGTTGTGGAAAACGAGGCTCGGATTTGAAACCGCCTTCGCCATCGTTCAGGAAGACGCCGAGCTGGCCGCCGCGACCGCTGCCGACAATCAAATCGTCCCACCCGTCATTGTTGAGGTCAAACCACGCGACGCCAGGACCAAGCTGGCTGAGCTTGCGCGCGAGGAGCGGCTGCCGCGCGAAGTCGTCGAACGGCTCGTCCACGTGACGGTGGTTCAGCAGATGGCTGACGTCCTCGAAGAGCGTTTGGGTTTGTAGGGCAGGCTTTCCAGCCTGCCGGTTCTCCGGGCTTTCCTGCCCGGAGACTCTGGCTGCAGGAAAGCCGCCCGAACCCGCCGCCTGGAAAGGCGGCGCTACAACGGCAATCAGCTCCTCGATTTCGTAAATGCGGTTGGGCTTGGCGCGTTCGATCAGGCTCCGCTTGCCGTTGCGCCACGCCACTTCGATCTGCAGATCGTGCGTCGCGTGACCGGCCGCGAACACAACCAACGGATCAGATCCGGCCAAATAGCGGCCTCCGGAAACAACTTCCTGACTTTGCACCGGCACGGCTCTCCCGCGGAGCGTGACCTTGGAGCCGATGCCTTGCGTGTTGGGCAGCGAACCGCGCAGTCGCACGGCGATGCGCGCGGCGCTGCTCTCATTGCGATAGACGCCCGCGGCACTGCCAAAATTGTTGACGACAAAATCCAAATCGCCATCGCCGTCCAGATCAGCCACCGCCATCCCATGATGCACGCCAGGTTGGTCCGTGCCCCAGAGGTGGGTTGTTTCGGCGAAAGTGAGATTGCCCTGGTTGCGGAGGGAGATGATCGGCATCGCCAGGAACGGATAAAGTCGATTGTGAACCATGCGTTCGTGCGTGAAGGCCTTTTGCCGTTCCGCCTCGTTCGGGTAGCCTTTCCAGGAACGTTGCCGGGCGTCGATCTGCGCCGTGGCATCCAGGTCCTGCACGTCCCGATGGTTTCCCGCCGGAATCAACAAATCTTCGTAACCGTCCAAATCGATATCGAGGAAAACCGGTTGCCAGGACCAATCCGAAGCGGTCAGGCCGCTGAAATGGGCGATCTCCTCAAACGTGCCGTCGCCGCGATTCCGAAACAGCGTGTTCCTCATGAACTGTGGACGAATCTCGATCGCTTCAGGCGGGACGGCGGCCGGTTGGTAGGCGAGCATCTGCCGCTTCCGGAGACGCAGATCGCGGCTGAGCATGTCCACGACGAAAAAGTCCATGTGACCGTCGCGGTCGATGTCCGCGAAGTCCACCCCCATGGAACTGGCGCTGGTGTTGCGCAGCGCGTGTTGGGCAATGGCGCGGAAACGGCCCTGCCCATCGTTGATCCAGATGCGGTCCTGCGGCCAGTAATCGTTGCAGACATAAATGTCCGGCGCGCCATCACCATTGAAATCGCGGAACGTCGCGCTCAGGCCCCAATCGAGCGGAGGTTGCGCGAGGTTCTTTCCTTCCTCATCCAGGAACGCTCCGTCGGTCCACGGTACCGGCTTGAAGCGGGCATGGCCGTCGTTCAGGTAAAGTTGGTCGGGCTCGCCGTATTCGAGCACTTGCCCGTTCAAGATGAGTAAGCGGTTCTTGAATTCGGGCGGCACAGCCATTTGCCCGTTGACGAGGTGCATGTTCACTCGCCCTCGGTCGCGAATGTCCTCCGCGCGGTAGTTCGTCACATAGAGATCAAGCGTTCCGTTGCCGTCCACGTCTGCCAGCGCGAGGGTCGTGCTGCCGAGCTTTGTGCCCGCGCCTGCGCTTTGCGTAGCGTCACTGAACTTGCCGCGGCCATCGTTCAGAAAGCAGAGCACGCCGCGGCCCGTGGCGGAAACGAGCAAATCGAGCCAACGGTCCCCGTTGAGATCCGCCAAGACCGCGCCGCGAAAGTTCTTTCCCGGACAACGCAAGCCGGCTTCCTCGGTGACATCCTGGAACCGAAATCCACCAAGGTTCCGATACAACGCAGTCGGGGTGTCGAGCCCGCAGAAAAAAATGTCCGGCAACCCGTCGTTGTCGAAATCACCCACGGCCAACCCGGAGCCGTTCAGCAACGTGCGGTTTGCTGCGCCCTCCAATTCGGTCAAGGTGTTGGTGTAGGCAACGCCCGTTTGTTCCGGACTCAGCAGCGTGAAGCCCGTTCTGCCTCCCTTGCGCGCGCTCAATTCAGCCCAGCGAAAGCCCTGCTCCGTCTGCCATTGAAGCTCAGCGCCAACGCTGCTCAAGGCGCACACCACGATGCACATCAAAACCGCTCCCCCAGACTTTGAACTTTGAACTTTGAACTTTAGACGCGGCTCAGAGTTCAACGCGGTCAGTTGGGAGTTCACGCGAGACGAATACAAACTTCGCCGACCACGGGCAAGCCCTGACGCCGTTGGTTTTCGCGGGGACCTCACGCCAAGGCCGACAACGAGCAAAGGAAAGCCAGTCAGGCCAGACTGAGCTCTCATGATGGTTGTTCGTGTGCAACAGGAGGAACAGAGATAACAGAGCGTATGGGCCGGAGGAAAACAGGAGCGCGATCAGGGGCGCTCTCACAGGCAAAATGGAAAATCACACGGCAAAAGGCTCACTCTCTGTGATCTCCGTTTCCTCATAAGAGGATTCGTGGCGGCGGGGCTTTGACGAAGGTTGTTGCGCGCAAATAGATCGGCTCCAACTTTTCTCCGGTTGTGAAATCTGCCCGGCCTTTGGCCAGTGCGCCCAGCAGCCGGGCGTCGGGATAAACGATTCGCGCTTCCTTGAAGAACCGGGTTGCTTCAGGCCCCGCAATCGTTGGGTACGCGGCAGCCAGCGCGGGCGTTTCTTCCTTTCGGGCGATGCGAAGCGGTTCCTTCAACCGCCATCCGGTTTTGCTGATTTCGTAGCCCGCAAAATAAAACTCGCCCCGTTGCGCGTCGATGACCACCCCGACGCAGCCGAGCCAACCTTGCGCGTGAGTTCCAGACGCGAGGGCGTCCGCGCTGCTCACACCGAGGAGCACGACCGGGCGCGCGAGTTGCCAGCCTTGCGCCAGCGCGATGGCGGACCGAATTCCCGTGTAGGAACCCGGTCCAAGCCCGACGATCAGGCATTCGATGGCTTCGCGCTCAATGCGCGCTTGTTGCAGGGCACGATCGACGAGCGCGAGCGGCCGGGCTGGTCTTTCTCCGTCATCGGACGCATGGCCCGGCATTTCTGCCGAAGCGCGCCCCGCATCGAGCGTCATCACCGCGACACTGCGCACAGGCGAAGAGAATTCAAGAGTGAGCGCAATCACGCAGTTACTGTAATCTGGGCAAGCCGATTGATCGGTCGTATTCAGTGAGACGAATCATCCTCCTCTCCCCGCGAGGCACGAGTGGGGAGAGGATTGACGAGAGGGGGCCTGATAATGACGGCCCTCCTCTCCCCGGCCCTCTCCTCCCTTTGCCGGGAGGAGAGGGAGAAGAACAAGTGCAATTCCTGGGGATCAAGCCATCTGCAGAGTGTGGAAGCACGCGGTTCTCAATCATAGACAATCCGTCGTTCGGTTTCATTGACGATCTCGAAACGGAATTGCCGGAAAGACGCAGGCGTCGGGCCTTGCCAGCGTTCGATCCATTCCACCACCGAAACGCCGCGTGGGGAAAAGTATTCCTCCAGTCCGGCGTTGACGATCTGGTCCTGACTTTCCAGTCGATACAAGTCCAGATGAAACAGCGGCAGCCGTCCGCGGTCGTAAATGTTCAAGAGCGCGAAAGTCGGCGAATGCACGCGTTCCTTGATGCCCAGACCTCGCGCCAGACCTTTGACGAACTGAGTCTTCCCCGCGCCCAGCTCGCCGCTTAGCCCGATAACCCATCCCGATTGCGCCTCCGCAGCGACGCGAGCCGCGAATTCCTCCGTCTCCTCAGGGCTATGAGAAATGAACATAGCCCTGCTCGGTCAGCGGACGCAGCCCGTCCTTGTCCTTGATGAATAAGCCCGGCGTGGAAGTGATCTTGCCAATGCAGTTCAACCCGAGTTCCGGAAATCGCTTCTTCCACGCGTCAAGCAACGGCACCGCCTCGCGGCTCTCGACCGTAAATAGCAACTCGAAATCCTCTCCATCCGTGAGGGCCGCCAACAGCGGCGGCTTCGGGGTTCTTCCGGCAGAGCGGGAAAGCTGCTGGCCATTCAGTTTCCAGGCCAGGCGCGCGGCCCGGCTGATCGGGATGGCGCTGGCCAGCAATTCCGCGCCCACCTGGCTCGCTTTGAGCAAATGCCGCAGGTCGGTCGCAAGTCCGTCGCTGAGGTCCATCATCGCGTGAACGCCGCAATGCTCCGCCAGCCAGCGCGCTTCGATCAGCCTCGGCTCAAATTCGAGATGCTTTTCTTGAAGCGATCCTCCCAGCGTTCCCGTGACAAAGACGGCGTCGCCGGCCTGGGCGCCGGAGCGGAGCAAACATTTTCCCTTCGCCACGGTTCCCAGGACAGCGACGGAAATGAGCACGCAGTTTAAATTGGCTGTGGTTTCGCCACCGACGACCGCCACTTCATGGCGCGCGGCCAGTGCGTTCAACCCGCGATAAATCCCCTCCACGAAGCTCACGTCAAACTCCTGCGGCAAGGCCAGCGTAATCAAAGCATGCGTCGGCGTTCCGGCCATCGCGGCCACGTCGCTCAGGCAGCGCGCCAGCGCTTTGTGCCCGATTTTCTCCGCGTCCGCTTCCTGGGTGAAATGCACGCCTTCGACAATCGCGTCCGTCTTGAACAGGATGAATTCGTTGGGCAGCCCCAGGTCGAGCACGGCGCAATCGTCTCCCGCGCCGGCCACGACTGAATCGTTTGTGGCGAGAGTCGGGATCAATCGGGCAAGGAGTTCGACCTCATTCATGCGGGGCTTCCTGTTCCCTACGGACCTGCTCATGACCCATGATCCGGTCGATAGTGGGCCGGCGCTGCGGCCCCACTTCGTCGACAGAAAATCGGCTGCGCGGCAACGCAGCCCTACCGGGTTCCTGGGAAGCTTCCACGGCCAAGAAGCCGTGCGCACCGCCCTTGAACCGAAGACCGCGCGGACCGCAGCCTTCAGGCTGCTTCCGCGCACTCTCCGCCGTCGGGCGTTGAAGCGCCCTAAAGGCCACGGTCCGAACAGACGGTTCATGGGAAAACGCAACAAGACAGGCGACAGTCATGGTGTGAAGGGACGTCACCGAGCCGTGGGCTGAATGATCAACCAGAAGTAATTGGCCAGATTGAACAGGCTGTGGGTGACGATGGGCGCGAGCAGATTGTTCGTCGTTTCATACAACAGCGTCAGGATCACCGCCAGCAAGGTCAGCGAAAGAAAAATCATCGCGTTGTTATGGATCGCCGCGAAAAGCAGCGAAGTCCCCCACAGGGCCAGGCGCGGGAATCCTTGCTGTTTGATCACGGGATAAAGAATGCCCCGGAAAACCAGTTCCTCAGCCACGGGCGCGACCAACACCGCCAGCACGCCGAGCAGAATTTTCAGCTCCGTCGATTCCGCCGTCTGGAGGGTCTGGACAGTGTCTTGGACCACCGGATCGAAGTGCAATCTCGCCATCAGCTTCGCCGAAACGCGAGCGAGCGACCAGGCCATGGGCAGAATGACAATTCCAATCGTCACCGACAGCAGCAGCGCCCGGCCCACCCGCGGGGCGCGGAACCCAAACGCCTCGGACCAGCTCACTTCATGTTCGCGCAGAAAGAAATAAGTCAACACCAGCGCCATGCCATGAAACGTCAAAGCGCCCACGACGACCGTCAGAAAGCGGGGATCGAACGCGAAGGGCGACGATCGGGAGTTCAACCATCCCACGAGAAGCACGCCGGTGAAGATGCTGGTGAACAACGCCAGGAGAAATCGCAACACGACGTCGGGTCTCCAGGGTTTCTCGGATAACATGCGGCGAATTTTGATCAAACCGCGGCCGGAAGACGATGGAAAAAAGCTGTCCTGGGTAAACTTGCAGTGAACGACGGTGGGGGCGACGCTCCTGCGGAGATCTGCGGAGATGTTTCTTCGATGGCCTTGGCTCGGCTGGAGCCTCGCTCCACCTTAACTTAGGGTCTGTGCAAAAATAACTTCCGGTTTTGGCGGGAGCGCCGCCTGGCCGGATGCAAGGCGCGAGGAGGGAGCATCCCCGTTTTGGGGCTGTGACCGACGAGCAACGCCGCAGCCGGCCAGGCGCC
>VHCZ01000175.1 GCA_016871535.1 Verrucomicrobiota bacterium | reverse complement strand
CAATAACCCGAACCTGCATGCACTTCGCGAGCGGGTCCCATGCGGCCGCGTCCGACCAAGCGGATCACAGCACCGATCCCATCGGGGTTGCCTTCTCGGCCAATCAACCGCACCCGAAGGCCGGGCTTGCCGCCCAGATTGTGGAAGAGTTTCGTCGCGTCGTGGTTTTGGGTGAGCACGAGGTCTGGTCGCCCATCCCGATCGAAATCCGCCACGGCCGTCGCGCGTTGTTCTCCATAGACCGCGATCCCGGATTCTTGCGGGCGCAACGCTCGGAAGCCGCCGCGCCCATCTCCCAGGAGCAGGAGACCTGTGCCGGCGTCATGTCGCGAAGTCTCGGCATCAACTCCAAAAAAATTCTGCGCCAGGAAAACGTCTTCATTCCCGTCCCCGTCGAAGTCCGCGATGCTGACGCCGAAGGCGGGCGCGAATTGAGCCTCGACGGGCAAGGGCCGCGCTTCGAAATGATCGTCGCGATTTAGGAACAGGGTGGAATCGAACGTGGCCGCCTGGAGTTCCCTGGCGCCAGCAGCATGCTCTCCGAGAATCTCCCGGGCTGTTGCCTGACCGTAGGCATGATAATTGGGAAAACGCACCCCTACGGATGGCATCGCCCTGACTACGGTTTTTCTTTCCCGCCAGAGAGTCATCTTGCTGGCGCTCGGATCATCTGAAGCGAGCAGAGTCTGGATGAGATTATCGCCCGCAAAATTGCCCCAAAGAAGGTGCACGGGCGCGTTCGTGCCAGGCGGTTGATCTGTGCGCCAGTTCCGTCCCCAGTTCGCCGCGACGAGGTCCATTTTCCCATCGCCATCAAAGTCTCCGGCGGCGATTCCGTTCCAGAGCCCGTGGTATTTCGCGAGTCCAAACGCATCGGTGACTTCCGTAAACTTTCCCGCATCGTTGCGAAACAACCGGACGGAATCCCATTCGCAAGCGAGAGCGAGGTCCGGATCGCCATCCCCGTCAAAGTCCGTGAACACAGCTCCCCCCACCAAGCTCAAACTGGAGAAAGCCTGCAGAACTCGGAAGTCGCTTCCGTCCCAACGCAGAAGGTAGGACGAAGCAGCTTCTGGATATCGGCCCGCCACGACGCGTCCTCCGACAAACACTTCGAGCGAACCATCTCCATCCACGTCAGCCATCGCCAGCGGTCCCACCGCCGAACGGCCGTCTCCCAACGGGGCAACCTGGCTGACTCCACTCTTTCCTCGCAGCCACTGAATCCGGACCGGTGGCGGATTGGTATCGGCATCTTCCCAATTCGATTCACCGGCCAGCCGCGAGACTGATCCCTCCGCGCCTCGCCAGAGCAAGACACTCGTCTGATCCCGAGCATTCAGTTTCGAACCCGGATCCTCGGCCCATTCGGTGAAACCGCCCTTGCGATCATTGAGGAAGTGGCTCGCTCGCCCCCCTTTTCCTCCGGCAATAATCAGGTCCTCCGCTCCATCCCCATTCAGATCGCCCCAGCAAACGCCCGGCCCGAGCCCGCTGAGCTTGCGGGGCAGCAGGGGCTGACGGCCGAAGTCATCGAAAGGCGTGTCGCGATGCACATGCTTCAATCGCGAGCTGATATCTTCAAAAAGAGGCGGCGGGGCAGAAGGCGTGGAATCGCCTGGCGTCCCGGCAAATGCTTCGTCGATTTCGTACCCACAGTTGGGCCGAGCGTTGCGCACGCGGCTGAACCTGCCGCTGCGCCACCGAACTTGAATCTCCAGCCGCTGAGCATCTCCCGCGGCAAAAACGCGCATTGGATCATCCGACGACAAGTAACGTCCGCCGGCGATCATTTCCTGCGACTGCGTCACCGGGCCGCCGGTCACGGTGATTTTGGCCCCGATTCCACGTGTGTTGCCACTCGCGCCCCGGAGCCGGACCGCGACCCGAGAGGCCGAACTATCGTTGCGAAAAACTCGCGCGGCTGTGTTGAGGCAATTCAGCACGACGTCAAGGTCCCCGTCATTGTCGAGGTCCGCCAACGCCATGCCATGCGCGACTCCGATCGCCGAGAAACCCCACTGCGCACTCCGGTCCTCGAAGGTAAGATCCCGCCGATTGCGAAAAGCCATGCCGGGCGCCTTGCGGTGCGGCATGTTGAAGAGGTTTTGCAGACGAGCCTCTTGGGTCTTCCAACCTCCAGCTCGAATGATGGCTCCGATCACGTCCGTGTCCTGGACATCGTGATAGTTGCCGGTGGCGACAAGCAAATCTTCCCACCCGTCCAGGTCCACATCCAGAAAGATGACGCTCCAGGTCCAATCAGTCGCCGCCACGCCCGCCAATTGGGCGATCTCCGCAAAAGTGCCGTCGCCACGGGCCAGATGCAGTGTGTTGCGGGGGACTTCAGGGCGAAAGCTTGCGTCCTCCACCGGCCAGGTCACGGTGCCGGCCAATGTGTCCGGACGTTGCCACGCGCGGAATTCGCGGCGTGGATTCAACATCTCCGCCACGAAAAGGTCGTCGTGGCCGTCGCGGTTGATGTCGGCCGCATCGACGGCCATCGAGGAGAGGCTAAAACACCGAAAAGCATTTCGCGGTGCAGCCCGAAAAATTTTACCTCCTTGGTTCAACCAGACGCGGTCTGGCCAGTTCACGAAATCGTTGCACACATAAAGGTCCGGCAGGCCGTCGCCATTCAAGTCACGGAATAACACCGACAACCCCCAGTCCGTGGTGGGGCCGTCCAACGGTTTTCCGTCTTCGTCAAGAAAGACACCCAATTCCCAGCGAACCGGGGAGAAACGGCCGCCGCCGCGATTGATGTAGAGAAAATCCATCTCCCCTTTCTCGATCACCTCCAGACCGCCGCTGGGAGTTTTCAGTCCGAGAAAGCGGTCGCGCGGTTCGACGCTCGTTGCGCCATCGGGCAGTTGCCGCGCGGTGATCCTCACTCCGGCTGGAGTGTCGTGAAAGGTGTCGGAACGATAGTTGGTCACGTACAGATCGAGGAATCCGTTGCCATCGACATCCGCGAGCGCGAGGGATGTCGCGCCCAAGCGGCGCGCTGGCCATTCGGCATTCAATTCCGTGAAACGGCCCTGGCCGTCATTCAAAAAGATTCGCGTGCCGCCGCCGAGGCTGTTGACCAACAAATCCAAATCATCGTCCCCGTCCACATCAGCGAAGGCGCAACCGGTGGACATCTGGTTTGAACAGGCCACTCCAGCCTGGGCGGTGACATCGGTAAATTTCCAATCTCCGAGATTGCGGTAGAGGACGTTGCTCCCGTCGAGGCCGCAGAAATACACGTCCACTTGTCCGTCGCCATCGACATCCCCGAGCGCCACGCCCGAACCGCTGGTGGTCAACCGGTTCTTGGCCACCGTCTCGTTGGAGAGGTGGTTGGTGAAATCGAGCCCGGTCTCTTTCGGGGATAGCAAAGTGAAACCCGCTTTGCCCTGCCCTGGAACCGGCAGTTTGGCGACGCGATATCCGGTTTCCGACGTCCAATCCAACTTTGCGGGAGTGGCCGCGTCGATTCGTTCAAGAAAGATTAACGCCAACGCGAGTGCACCCCACGATGGCCCAATTTTTTTCGCTTCTTCATTGCGAAAAATCGAACCTAACCCTTTCCATACACTACCCAGGGTTGCGAGGAACGAGCTACCCTGGGTGACCGACGAGAACAAACGCCAACCCCAACGGGGTTGCGCCTCAATCCCAGACATAGCATGCAGCCGTTCACGGATTTTCCGATTGCGAAGAAATGGACGCCGCTCTTTGGTGGAAACGACAAAATGGAGGTCAACCACGGACAGGGATTGTGACATAGGATTGCTTTCGACTCTGGGCGCGACCCCATTGGGGTTGTGGTGTTCGGCGTCCATTTACCCAGGGCAGCTCGTTCCTCGCAATCCTGGGCTTTGTTGGATCGTCGGTCAAAGCCCCAAAACGGGGATGCTCCCTCCTCGCGCCTTGCATCCGGCCAGGCGGCGCTCCCGCCAAAACCGGAAGTTATTTTTGCACAGACCCTAAGAGCGTGTCCGAAAATTCCGCGGGGTCCTGTTTTCGCGCCAAAGGCCGGATGGCGAGGCGCAGCGAAGGAGAATATCCTCCCTGGATCTTCGACTGAGGAGCAACGAAGCCAGGCGGCCTTTGGCGCGAAAACCCTCCGGGCGGCGGGTCTTTTGTCCGTGGCCTGCGTTGGCTCGGTCCTTACAGCCCGCGTTGGGGATGCTCGGACCTCGCCGCCTTGGCCACAGCCAAAATCCCTCGCCGCAGGACCCCGCGCAATTTTCGGACACGCTCTAAGCAAACATGGAGGAGAATGTCCAAACTCCAGCGGCCCTCTCCAGCAATTCTCATTATGGACTACTTCCCATGAAGGCGAACGTTTCCAGGGTAGGGCGAGTCCGTCCCGGCGAGCCGTGTCCGACGTCGTGGGAACACGTTGGAGGCGGCTCGCTGGGGACAGGCTCGCCCTACCGAAGTCAAAATGAGAATCGCTGGGCCCTCTCCCTGGGAGGGCCAGGACTGTGGACATCTTCGATCGAAAAAGAAAAGAGGCCGAACTCGCGTTCGGCCTCTGTGAATTACAGGATCAGTTTACCGCCGGATCCGCCCGTATTGTTGGCTTCCAGTCGGGGCGAACTTGAACGGGCTTGCCGCTCCGGTCACAGCTTGCCAAGGCCCAGTGATAGATGTCGCTGCTTCCAGCGTGCCACCGCCGGTCCATTCTATCGTGATCGATCCATCGGGGTTTCGGGCGATTCGGGTGAACTTCGGAGCTTCCACAGGCAGGGCGCCGTTGAAGTCCCAGTAAGCCACCAGTTTTGTCGTTGCGCCCAAAGTGGACGGAGAGCCACCCGCAGCGAGCTTCTTGATGTCCGCTTCGGCCAAGGCGGAACCGAAGATGGCGAAATCATCAATCAATCCGTGAATGTTATTCGCGGTCCCTGCGTTTGGCCCGCCACCCTCCGCGCCGATCCAGATTCGCGCGAAGTCCGTGGGGAGCGGGTTCGTGTTGTCGCCTTCCAGGAAGAGTTTCCCGTTGATCCAGATTTGTTTGCGGGAGGCATCTTTGGCAAACGCAAAGTGGTGCCAGGCGTTGGTCCACCAGGAGATATCCCCTGTGTAATCAGGGAAGGTATCGATGCCGGCGTTGATGCGCTGAGTCGTGCCATCGCAGCAACCCGCCGTGTCGAAATAGACGTTGTTATTGCTCCAAGGCGCATGAGCCTGTGCGCCGCGTTGACCGGAGGAACTGGAAGGCGAGTCAGCCCAGAACGCGGAGTTGTTCGCGATGTCGTATTTCTTGACCCACATAGCGAAGGTCATCTTGTCGCCCGCCGCGGCGGCGTTCATGAAGCTCGCGTCGTAAACCAGGACGGATTGGCCGCTGCCCCGGCCGAAATCGATGGCGTAATCGCCCGCCTTGCCGGAGAAGCCACCCTTGTCGGCGGTGAGCTTGGCGGACCCGAGAATGAGGCCCTCATAACCTTTCACCAGATCCTTGACGGGACCCGCGTAAACGGTGACCTCGAATGACCAATCCAAGGCCGCCGGATTGCCGCCCGGGTCCCGGTAACCGAGGCTGACGGTGTGGGTTGATTTGCTGGCGAGCAGTGCCGGTGGTTTGTATTCGATCGTCGCCAGGCTCCCGACTTTGGAGAAGATGGGTTTCACCTCAGCGCCATTGAACTTCAGCGTGACGTTGGCGGCCGTCCACTCCGTCTTGCCATCGCGATGAACGATGGTTATCGGGTTAGACGGTTTGACGTTCCGGGCATTGGTCCCAGGCGACTGGGTCACGAATGCGCCTTCGGCTGGAACCGGCAAATCCTCGGCTGCCGAGAGGAACTGGCCTGGAATGGGGATGAGTGCCGCCGCGGCAGTTTTATCGGTCGTTTTCCTCCAAGCCACCTGACAGAAGTCTCCGCCGCCCCCTTCCTTGTAGATGGCGCGGATGAAATATTTCCGGCCAGCCACCAAAGCGATCGGAGCAGCCGTGGTCGCGGCGTCGCCGGTTGAGGGTTCCATGAACGCGCCGCAGCAGCCGGTTTCCTCTGCGATCATCACCGCGTTGGCTTCCTTGTCGTCCGAGCTGAGGAACAACTGCGAGGCATCATCGCTTCGCAGGAAGAAATCGTAACTGGCCGACTCCGTCGGTGTGATGAAGCCTTCGATCACCGCTCCGTACTGTTCGAGCGCGTCGGTTGGGAAGATATCGCGACTGTTGAAGGAGAACACTGTGCCTACCTCGGTTGGCGAGGCGGGATAACGCGGATCGTTCAACAGATTATCCACCGGGTTGCCCGAGATGCCCGTCCACCAGGAGAACTTGAGAACGCCTGCCCTGGCCAAAATGTAGGAGTAAAAGAGAGATTTGGTGTCCGCCGCCACTTCGTTCTTCGAGGTGTCTCTAACTCCCTTGATCGACACGGTGTAAGCCGTTGCGCCTGGCGTTTGTTTGGCGGTGGTAAGAGTGACCACTTTCCTGTTGTAAGCCGCTGCGGTGACCGCGAGGCTTGGCGTGATCGAATAATTTGCCGTCGCCGTGGCCGTCGCGGGATCCACTTCTTCGGAGAAAGTGATCTTCACCTGCGTAAAAGTGGGACTTGCCAGAACCGAGACCACCTTAGGCTTGGTGATGTCAATGGGATCGGTGCCAGCCTTGTATTCGTCCAGGTTGCTGACGCCGTCTTTGTCGAAGTCCTTGGCGGCATCCGTCGGGTCGTTTGGATTGAAGCCGAAGGCTATTTCCGCGGCATCGGGTATTCCGTCCCGGTCCGCATCTCCCACGACAGCACCCAACAATTCGCTGAGCGGTTTGCCGGCGCCTTTGGCATAGAGTTGGCCGATTTCGGCTTCGGTGAGGACTCGGTTCCAGATGGCGATGTCGTCGATCTCTCCTTCCCACTCACGGTTGACGGCGTCGGGATTTTCGCCAATCAGGACCCGCTTGCCGTTGGCCGCGAGATTCGGTGGGTTGGGATTGACCGAGTACTGATCTCCATCGATGTAAAGCGCAGTGCCAAAATTGGCCGCAGTATGGTCTGAGATCGCGACGAAATGGTGCCACTGGCCATCATCGACCGGCGAGCCCGCGGGCCCTTCCCCAATACCGCCCGCGTAGGAAAAGCCGCTCTGACCGCCTCGCCGGTGCACGCGCCAGTTGCTGCCTTCACCTTTGGCGATCAATGCCTGCCAGGAGGTATCGAATGCATCCACCTTGAACCAACCGGCAATGGAAATAGTGCCGCCTTGAAACGCGAGATCATCAGGTTCACCCCCGGAAACCTCCACTTCCTGATCCTCGCCATTAAGTTTAATGGCTTTTCCGAAGCCGCTCTTCCCGTTCACGAACGGGATTGGTTCGGTCCCTTGCGGGGTGCCTTCGAACTTGCCGATTGAATCTTTGAAATTCCCTTCAAATTCCCAGTAAGCTATCAGGCCTTTCTTAATAGGGGCGTCACCGCCTGCGCCGCCGACGCTGCCGAAGTACTCGATCTCATTGATTTGATGCAGCGTGCCGGGCGTGTCGTAGGCGATGTAGCGAATCCAGGTGTAAGGCTGGGATGGAAAAGGGAGGGTGAACTTGACGACCTGATTGCGGGCATCCCAAGGAACGGTGGTATCAACGAAACGGTAGATGTCGGTGTAATTACTCCCGTCACTCGATCCTTGGATGGCCCAATCTGTCGGATCACGCGAGGGCGTGTCGTTGCCCGACGTCACGGTAAAATGAGTGAGGCTGACCGCTTGACGAAACTTGACCGCAACCCAGACCGGATTGCCCGGAGTCGGATCGTCGCAACACCATTTGTCGTTGCCGCCGCCGACCTTGTTATCGAAAATGTTGAACGCGTTCTCGCCGCCCTCGAAATCTGATTCGTGGCTCGAGGTGATTTCAGCCCAGTTCCAGGTCGGACTCGTCGCCGCTCCTAAGGCGTCTTCACCGTCGTTCTCCGGATCGGTAAGATCGCCTCCGATAAGGCTTGCAGTCCCAGTGCCGAGAATCTCCACTTTCACGTTTGCGGTGGTCTGGGCCGCTTGAGCTGCCAAGCCCATGAAAAGCAGCAGCGTAGCGACCCATAACTTGCCAGAGGATATGATGAGTCTTTTCATTGCGGTTTTGGTTCGTCTCTGATTATCAGGCTCACCGGAACAGTTTCACTTCCTCATCGCACAATGCGACGTGAAGAAACCGTTTGGGAGTGCCGGGTGCAGTGCAGCATTATTACCTCCATCAACCTATGAAGTGCAATGAAAATCTGCGCAATCTGCGCACGGCTGATTCAAGAAGGAGCGCGGGCAGCTTGCCCGCGTGGGTCGCGTGAAGAGATTGATGGATGGGCGGCTGGTGTTGACCTACGGCTATCGCAAGCGGATCAAAGGCCCGACCTCCATCCGCGCCAGGATCAGCGCCGACGATGGCGCGACCTGGGGCGGGGAACTGATCCTGCGCAGCGGCGGGGGCGACGAAGACATCGGCTACACGCGCAACGCCCTGCGGCCCGATGGCAAGATCGTGACCATTTATTACTGGCAAGAAAACGAAAAGGCCGAACGCGACATCGCCGCCACCATCTGGACGCCTCCGTCCGCCACAAGCGCCGGCGCGGCGGCTTCGCCGGCGAAGGGTGGCTACTATGTGGATGCCCTGCGAGGCAACAGCACTCGCGAACCTGGCGGCTACACGCATCTGGAAGAATACCTGAACAGCATGGACTGACTCCATGGGAAATTCCCTCTCCGCACAGCCCTCTTCAACACCGCGTCTGCGCTCGCTCGATGCGTTGCGCGGGTTTGACATGTTCTGGCTGCTCGGCGGGGCGCAAATCGCCAGCGCCTTGTGTGCCGGAGCGCAACCGGGCTCGTTCGCGGCGGCGGTGAAGGAGCAGTTCACCCATGTCGAGTGGGAGGGGTTCCGATTCTACGACTTTATCTTTCCCCTTTTCCAGTTTCTCATCGGCGTGGCCATCCCGCTTTCAATCACGAAGCGGCTGGCGGCAGGTGACTCGAAAGCGAAAATTCTTCGTCACGCCTTCGTCCGGCTGTTCTGGATGATCGTGATCGGACTTTTCATTCACGGCAACCTGCAGTCGTGGAAGATCGAGGAGATGCGCCTGAGCTACAGCGTGCTGGAGATGCTCGGCCTGGGCTATGTGATCGCGGTGATTTGCGTGCTGCAATTGTCCGTGCGCGGACAGCTCATCGCGACCGCGGCGTTTCTGGTTGGCTACTGGGCGTTGCAGATGTTCGTGCCGGTGCCGGGCCACGAGTGGGGCGTGTTCAAGGCGGGCGGCATTTTCGGCGACTGGCTTTACGATCACAGCATCGGCCTGCTCGGCGCTCCCTGGAAGAGTCCGTATGGGCGCGGGTTCCCGTTCCTGCCGATGTGGGCGCACGCGGCCACGACGATGCTCGGCGTCTTTGCCGCCTATCTCATCAGCGGCCAGCAGATCTCCTGGAGGATGACGGATTCACAAAAGCTGCGCTGGCTCATCGGCATCGGTATCGGGCTGCCCGTGCTGGCCTGGGTGTGGAGCTTCCATCTGCCCATCGTCAAGAATCGCTGGACGAGCACCTTTGCGCTCTGGTGCGGCGGCTGGAGTTACTTGCTGCTGGCCGGGTTCTGGTGGGTCATCGACGTGAAGGGCTGGCACCGGGGCTTGGGCTTGTGGACCGCCATTGGTTGCAACTCGATCCTGGCCTACATTATGGCCAGCCTGTTCATGAGCGGGTTTGGCGAAATCGCCCGCGTCTTTCTCGGTGGTCTCCAGCCCATTCTGGGCGGCTACTGGCACGCCATTGTCATGGTGCTGGCCAAATACGGCCTCGCTTGGGTCGTATTGATCCACCTGAGGCGGCAGAAGATCTTTCTTCGCTTGTGACACCATCGCTTCGTTCAACAAAGAACAACACCCCATGCAAACTCGCATCCTCACTCATCTCTTATTCATCGTCATGCTCCTTGGCACCGCCCATGCCGAGCAGGCGCGTTACCACGTCTTCGCGGCTGGCAATAACATGAATCCGGGCACCGAGGTCGATCCCTTCGGCACGATCCAGAAGGCGGTGGACCTGGCCCAACCCGGCGATCTGATCTGGTCCACCAGCGCCACGGTGGAGATGAACTCACCTACCAACGCGCGTTCCTTGCTCTGGTTGCTCAACTCGATGGCGGACTCCTCCTGTAGGTCGCGCACCCGCTGCTGAATCTCCGGGCGGGCGAAACACTGCTCCATCTCATCCCAGAGCGGCACCCGTTGCTCGCAGCCCACGCAGATGATGCTCGGCGGCTCCTCCTTGCCCTTGCGGAACCTCCCAAGAGTCCCGTCAGGGACGGCCCGACAATAGCCCAGCGATTCATCGCTGGGAGAACGATCAACAGACCCGATCAAGCCCCGCAGGGGCGGAAGAAACGGTGCGACAAACGAATCCGTTCTTTCGTCCCTGACGGGACTTGTTCCCCTCTCGCCCCTGCACCCCAGCGTTGAAACGCTGGGCTATTCTGTTTCGCCCTTCGGGCTGGAAATCTGCCGGATGCCAGCTTCCACACCACGCCCGGACGCCCGGACCGGCCAGCAGACCTCAATACTCCTGCTCAAACCGCGGATGCACCCACAGGAACTCTTGCGGCTTGTTCTACACCCGCACCAACCCGCCAAAGCTCGGATCCTTCTCCTTCAGCCATTGCTCACACCTCCACCGTCTCCACCGTTTCGTAGAGCGCGGCGATGTTCTTCGACGCCACGCGAAACTGACTGCGCTTCTTGGACTGAGGTGTCTTGGCTCATATCTCGGCAGATACACCTGGCCAGGTTTGCCAGACTCGACAAAGCAGAATCCGCGCAAACGCTTCACTTTCGCGTATCATTCCCACATACTCCCGCTCGAAATGTCCAACGTGGTTAGCAACTCTGGTTTATCGCGTTCGTGGTATGGGGCTGCGATTGGAGAGTTTCTGAGCAGTGAAGCTGACGACATTCTGGGCAAGCTTTCCCGACACGCAGGCGATGGGCATTTTGCCGATCAGCGCGACGCTTGGCTGGCCCAAATCGACCTGCTTCACACGCAACTCAAAGGGTTGGATGGTTGGGTCTTCTTTGAGTTCAACATCCCCCGTATGGGTCGGCGCGTGGATGTCATTCTCGTTCTGGGTTCGGTAATTTTTGCGTTGGAGTTCAAAGTCGGCGAAACAACCCATGACCGCACAGCGATCGAACAGGTCTGGGACTACGCTCTCGATCTTAAGAACTTTCACGAAGCCAGCCATAACGTCGCTATCGCTCCGATTCTCGTAGCAACCGAAGCCGAGTCCGCGTCCGGCAAGTTCGAGGCTGACGCAGACAACGTTTATCGACCTGTCCTCACCAACGCCGTCAAATTGCGCGAGACGCTGGACTTCGGCTTGAGCATTGCCAAGGGCTCGGCCCTCGACGCGCAAGCTTGGGCGCGCGCCTCGTATCGCCCAACGCCAACGATTATTGAAGCCGCACGGTCGCTCTATGCGCAGCACTCTGTCGAAGCCATCGCGCGCTTTGACGCAGGTGCGCAGAACCTCCACACAACTTCTAAACGCATCGAGGAGTTAGTTGATGAAGCGCGCAGCACTGGACAAAAGTTCATTTGCTTTGTGACTGGTGTCCCCGGCGCTGGAAAAACTTTGGTGGGACTAAACATCGCCACACAGCGACGGGACGAGAAAGCACCAACGCACGCGGTATTCTTGTCGGGCAATGCACCGCTCGTTGCTGTGTTGCGTGAAGCGTTAACCAGAGATGAATACCTCCGGCTTAAAGCTCAGAAAAAGAAGGTCACCAAAAAGAAAATCGCGACTCCGGTAAAAGCCTTCATCCAAAACGTTCACCACTTTCGTGATGCGGGGCTGACAGACGAGAACGCGCCACCGGAACACGTCGTTATATTTGATGAAGCGCAGCGAGCGTGGAATTTGCAGATGACGGCCAACTTCATGAAGCGAAAGAAGGGGCGTCCGGGCTTCACCCAATCAGAGCCCGAATTTCTGATTTCCTACATGGACCGCCATCGAGATTGGGCGGTAATCGTCTGTCTGGTGGGCGGTGGTCAGGAAATCAACACCGGCGAAGCTGGCATCTCGGCTTGGTTGAATGCCGCGATCGAACATTTCCCCCATTGGAAAATGTTTATCTCCTCACGACTGCATGACAGTGAGTATGCCGCCAACAACTCTCTCGAACGCGCGCAACACACTACTCAGGCACGCCATGAAGATTCCCTCCACCTTGCCGTGTCGATGCGGTCTTTCCGGGCGGAAAATGTCTCGGCATTCGTGAAGGCGCTCCTTGACTGTGAGACCGCCACTGCTCGCGAAGCGCTTGCAGAACTCAGCGCACGTTTCCCCATCGTTCTCGCCCGCGATTTAGACAAGGCCAAAGCTTGGGTTCGCTGCCACGCGCGAGGTTCGGAGCGTTTCGGTCTGCTTGCCTCCTCCAAAGCGATGCGCCTCAAACCCCATGCCGTCGACGTCCGCGTGGACGTTGATCCGGTGCATTACTTCCTCAACGACCGCGACGACGTTCGCTCCAGTTACTATCTCGAAGACGCAGCGACGGAGTTTCAAGTGCAGGGGCTGGAACTCGATTGGACGTGTGTCACTTGGGATGCGGATTTTCGATTCAACGGCAACGGTTGGAACTACCACGACTTCCGCGGCTCACGCTGGAAAAACATCAACCTCTCCGACAACCGCAACTATCTGCGTAATGCGTATCGTGTTTTGCTCACGCGCGCTCGGCAGGGCATGGTTGTTTTCGTCCCGCCGGGTAATGCTAACGATCCGACTCGTTCACCGACGTTCTACGATTCAACCTTCAAATACTTGAGAGAGCTTGGTATTCCAGAGATCGCGTGATTGATCCCAGTTATTCGGCGTTCCTTGTCCTCGAAGCTGTGTTTCTTGCCGAGGCTCAATTTCTTGGAGACGCCCACGAGGCTGAAGGGTTGGCGGGGAAAGCCGCCGCAAAGGATGTCGAACTTCGGGATGTCGGCCACGGCCACGGAATGAATGTCGACATGCGGCGTCTCGCCGAAGTTGGCGGCATAGGTCTGCCGGCTGAACTTGTCCCAGTCGCT
>VHCZ01000174.1 GCA_016871535.1 Verrucomicrobiota bacterium | reverse complement strand
GAGTTAACCGACATCCATGTCGGTGGAAAACCTTCGTTGCAGGCGTCTTCCGTTATCCTGTGCGATAGACTAACTACCGCTGCCGATGCCTGGATAATCGGCCCGCCTGGGGAAAACTTTAGGGGAAGTTTTGCTTTCTGAAAATGAAGCCCATGGCGGAAGCGGTGGAAGAGTTGGAAACGGGCGGGCGCTGAAAACGCTTGAATCCTGGCCGAACCATCGCGTCTAATTCCGGCACGCATCAGATCATAAATCATTCTATGAGACACATCACCGGAATCATCTTGGGTTCTCTAATTCTAACTTCACTGACCGCTTTCGCGGCCGAAGACCGGCGGCAACGCGTTTTGGATGACCGCACTCAAGTCCAGGCCCAGGGTGATTGGGTCTATAACGATCTAGGCAAAGGCACGGAGGAAGCGAAACGAACCGGCAAGCCGCTGCTCGTTGTTCTCCGGTGCATCCCGTGAGTGGATTGCCGAAGTTTTGACGAACAGGTTGTTCGTCGCGATCCGCAGGTTCGAGATTTGATGGACCGGTTCGTTTGCGTCTGATTGGTCCAGGCCAACACGCTTGATCTGGCGCAATTCCAGTTTGACTTCGACCTCACCTTCGCCGCGTTTTTCATGAACCCGGACGGCACGCTCTATGGGCGTTTCGGCTCGCGGTCCGATCGCAAGGACGCGATGAAGGACATGTCCATGGAAGGCTTCCGAAAGGCGCTCGCCGCGGCTTTGGAAATGCACAGAGGTTTTCCCGCCAACAAAGCGTCGCTGGCCGGAAAACGCGGGCCGGCCCCGCGCTTCAAGGTGCCGATCGAATACCCGTTCCTGCAGGGCAAGTATGCAGAGAAACTCGATTACGAAGGCAAAGTCGTCCAAAGCTGCGTGCACTGCCATCAGGTGCGGGACGCGGAATTTCGACTTTACCGAAGCGACCAGAAGTCGATCCCGGATGAAGTGCTTTACGCCTGGCCGATTCCCGGCGTCGTCGGTCTCGAACTCAACCCGCAAGAAAAATCGACGGTCGCGCGAGTGGCCGGCGGCTCGGCGGCGGAAAAGGCCGGCTTCAGGGCGGGCGACGAGATTCTCACGCTGCAGAGCCAGCCGATGCTCTCCATTGCGGATGTGCAATGGGTGTTGCACAATGCGCCCGCTCAAGGAACGCTCAAAGCGGAGGTCCTGCGCGCGGGACAGAAGACTGTCCTCAACCTCGCGCTGGCGGAAGGGTGGAAGAAGAAAGCGGACATTTCCTGGCGGGCCACCTCATGGGACCTTCGGCGCATGGCCGCAGGCGGTTTGTTGTTTGCGCGAACTGCCGGAGGAAGATCGCCGAAAATCGAATCTCACGGACAAACAACTGGGACTGATCGCCGAGCACGTCGGTGAGTACGGCGAGCATGCCGCGGCAAAGCGCGCGGGATTCTTGAAGGGCGATGTCCTGATCGAGGTGGACGGCCGGAGCGACCGTTTCAGCGAAAGCCAATTGCTCGGTTACCTGGTGCAAAACCGCATGCCGGGCGCCCGGATTCCAGTGACCGTGCTGCGCAAAGGCGAGCGCGTGAAGCTCGAACTGCCCATGCAGTGAGCGAGCGTTGGCCGTCCTATTAGTGAAGGACCTTTCCGCCAGGATCAGGCCGCCTTCCGGATTGGAGTTCGCGGCGGCAGAGGTTCGACCGAGCGCGATCGTTGGGAGGGCCAGCAGTGTGGTTGCGGCGCACAAAGCAACCAGCCGTTGCGCCTTTGAGTTTGCGTGATTCTTCATATGCTCTTTCCTGCGGTAACGGCCGCGTCGAAAACGCGAATCGTTTCCCGTGAGCATTCTAACAGCAGCTCTCCGGCCCGGCGAAGGTAGGTCTTGACCCTAAAACATGAGAGACCGTGGGAACTGTCCATACTCGCGATGGCGAACCTGTTCTCAGCGAGCCGAGACAGACGTATCCAAGCGCGTCGATCGGCTCGCCGAGACGGTCATCCGGCCGCCCTACCGCCCTACAGTTCCCGCAACGCCGAGGCGACGGGCAAACGCGCCGCGCGGATCGCCGGGAACAACCCGCCGAACAAGCCGATCACGGCAGCATACACCGCCCCTTGCACCAAAAGCTGCTGCGTCACGTCAAACGCAAAAGTCACCTGGCTGAAGCTTTGCCAGTTCAACGTCGAAGTCCGGAATCCGTCGAACGCGAAATAGGCCAGCGCCGCGCCAATCGCCCCGCCGAGCAACGAGAGGATCAACGATTCGATCAAAACCGAAATCACGACGGGACCGCTCCTGAACCCCAGCGCGCGCAGCGTCGCGATCTCCCGCGTCCGGGAGGCCACGGCGGTGTACATCGTGTTCAAAGCCCCGAAAATGGCGCCGACGGCCATGAGCGCCGCGATCAAAGAACCGAGGCCCGTGATCAAATTATAGAGGATCGTGGATTGTTCGGCGTAATATTCGTTCTGGCGAACGACCTTGACGTTCACCCGCGGATCGGACGTCAGCGCGTCTTTGAATTCCTGAAATGCGCCCGGCGAATTGAGCCGGACAAAGACGGATTGGAACGAGTTGCCGCCCTGATAAGCGCCTTGCAGGACGGTGGCGTCGGTCCAGATTTCCGACTCGGCAATGCCGCCGTTCGCTGTGAAAATCCCGACCACCGTCCATTCATTCCGCCCCACGCTCAGCTTCGACCCCAGATTGAGTCCGGCGAATTCTCCCAACGCCCCGACTCCGACGATGATTTCGTTGCGCCCCGTGTCAAACTTCCGCCCGTCGATGATCTGGATCGCGCTATGAACCTGGAAGGCCGCGGGTTCGACCCCGCGCAACGGCACGTTGGCGTCGGTCCCCGTGGACCGCTTCGGCAGGTTGATGACCACGAACAGCTCCGCCGACGCCAGCGGGCCCTCCGCGCCGCGCGCGACGCCTGGAAAATCCGCGATGATGCGCGCTTCGTTCCCGCCCAAAACGCTCATCATTTCGCTGTCCGAACCGCTGCGCATGACCATGGCCACGCTCGGATCCCCGGTGTTCTTCATGACCGCGCGAAAGCCTTGCGCGATCGAGAGCACTCCCACGAGCACCCCCACCACGCCGGCCGTGCCAAACACCGAAGCGGCCGCCGACCCTTTCCGCTGCGGCACGGTGAGAATCCCAAACGTCACCACAGAAATGATCTGCGAAAACCAATTGAGCGGATTGGTCATGTCACATCCTCCTCAGAGCCTCGGCGATGCGCAGCCGCATGGCTTGAAGCGCGGGAAACAAACCCGCGATCGCCCCAAGCGCCCCGACCAAGACGAATCCGATGCCCAGGTCCTTTGTCGGCAAGTGAAACATCGGGAAAGCTCCTCCCGTGGGATCACCTTGGGAAATGGCAATCCACGCCAGCCCCAGACCAAGCCCGCCTCCCAGGGCGGCCAGCACGCAAGACTCGGTTAGCACAATGCCCAGCACTTGGCCGTTCGTGAAACCCAGCGCTTTGAGCACGGCCAGCTCCTCCGTCCGCTCGCGCACCGCTTGAGCCATGGTGTTGCCGGCCACGAGCAAAATCGTGAAGAACACGGCGCTCAAAATGGCCGTCAAGATCGCGCCCACGTTTCCAACCTGCTTGGCGAAACCTTGCACGAAGGCGCCCTCCGTTTCCGCTTTGGTCTCCGCCGGCGAATTCATGAATTCGTTGTCGATCAGTTTCGCCGCGTCCGCCGCCTTGTTGGGATCAGCGACGCGCACGATGTACCAGCCCACCGTGCCCTTCGCGAAGGCGCGCGCCTCATCAAAGTAATCGTAGCGGAAGTAAAGCGAGGTGGTGTCTGTGCCCTTCTTCGCGCCGTCGTAAATCCCGACCAGATCGAATTCCCAGGTTCGCTGGCCGCCTTCCTTGACCCAGATCGTGGCCTGGATTGGAATGCGATCGCCGATCTTCCAGCCGAACTTTTCCGCTGATTTCCGGCCCACGATCGCGCCTGTCCGCGTTTGGAGCCAGGCGTTCTTCTGGTCCTCCGGCAGGATGAATTCCGGGTAAAGATCGAGATGCTCCTCCGGTTCGACCGGCATTTGCGCAAAAAAGTTTTTCGGATCCTGGTAAATGCCCCCAAACCATGTCGCGTGCGTGACCTTGGCCACGCCCGGAACGCGCGCGATCCGGTCCTGGTACGACCCAGGCAACAATTGCGTCAGCGAAACGCGATGGCGAACGATCAAGCGATCCGCCGCCGTGACGTTCACTCCGCCGACCAGGGCCTCGCCAATGGCGCACAGGAACCCGTAGAGCACGAAGGCGACGAGGATCGAGAGCACGGTGAGGATCGTCCGCAGTTTCCTGCGTTTCAGATTGCTCCAGATCAAGTAGAGGAATTTCATTCGCGATTGGCCGGCGCCACCGTCAGCACCGCCGCGTAAGGCTGCCCCATTGCTTACAGGCCGGCGCCAGCAAGGTCAAGAAAGCCTGCGCGATTTGAATCCCTCTTCGGTCCTCTTTCGGTAGGGCGAGCCTGTCCCCAGCGAGCCGAATCACACGTGTTCCAAGCTCGTCAATCGGCTCGCCGGGACGGTCTCGCCCTACCGGCCATCCGTTTGCCGTCCAAGAAATCGCTTGCTCTAAAAACCCTTCGGTAGGGCGAGCCTGTCCCCAGCGAGCCGAATCACACGTGTTCCAAACTCGTCAATCGGCTCGCCGGGACGGTCTCGCCCTACTGGCCATCCGTTTTGCCGTCCAAGAGATCGCTTGCGCTAAAAACCCTTCGGTAGGGCGAGCCTGTCCCCAGCGAGCCGAATCACACGTGTTCCAAGCTCGTCAATCGGCTCGCCGGGACGGTCTCGCCCTACCGGCCATCCGTTTGCCGTCCAAGAGATCGCTTGCGCTAAAAACCCTTCGGTAGGGCGAGCCTGTCCCCAGCGAGCCGAATCACACGTGTTCCAAGCTCGTCGTTCGGCTCGCCGGGACGGTCTCGCCCTACCTTGCTTGAAGCGTAGGTAAAATCCGACTTGCTCCAGAACGAGCTTCCGACAATATCCAAGGCCATGAAGGAGGACGATTCGCCGGATTTGCCCGTTCGCAAGAAGCTTCCCCATGGAATTCCGCAATGGGTCGATGAACGAAGTTTCTACTTCATCACGATCTGTTGCGTGCCACGTTGGGAGAACCAACTTTGCCACTCTCGAGTCGGCCAAGGAGTGCTCGATTCCGTTGACTTCTATCACCAACACTTGAGATGGCATTGTCTGCTCTTTCTGCTCATGCCGGATCATGCGCATGGCATTATCTGTTTTCCCAGAGACGAGGGCATGAAACCCCTGATCCGTTCATGGAAACGATATGCGGCACGAACGTGGAAGATCGAATGGCAGTCGGACTTTTTTGATCACCGATTGCGGAGCCGGGTGCTATTGGAAGAGAAGGTTTCCTACATCCTGAATAATCCGCTTCGCGCGGGTTTGTGCGGCGATTCGGCCGCATGGCCGTACGTTTACCATCCAATGGATCGCTTGCTCTAAAAACCCTTCGGTAGGGCGAGCCTGTCCCCAGCGAGCCGAATCACACGTGTTCCAAACTCGTCGTTCGGCTCGCCGGGGACGGACTCGCCCTACCTGGCCGGTTGATCGAAGTCAAACCCATGCCCGACGGTTTGCCCTAGCCTCCAGACTTATGGCGGATCGCGTACGGATCGAGCTGTTGCCTCTCGGCGAGAAGCTCATGGTCGAACGCGGCGCGGCGCTGCACGATCATCTCTTCGCTTACGGCGTCGAGTTCCCCTGCGGCGGGCGCGGCCGCTGCAAAGGATGTCGAATCCGCGTGCTCGGAACGCCACCGCCGGTTTCGGAAGTCGAATCGCGAGCGCTGACGGCTCCGGAGATCGATGCCGGCTGGCGCCTGGCGTGCCAGACCAGGGCCGAAACGGATTCGACCCTTGAAATCGCCCAATGGGAGATTCCGATCCTGTCCGATGATTCGTGGTTTGATTTTGCGCCGCAAGCCGGGCTGGGCGTCGCCGTCGATCTGGGCACCACGACCCTCGTTGCCCAGTTGCTCGATTTGCGCAGCGGGTGCGTGCTCGGCGTCCGGACGGCCCTGAACGCGCAAGCCAGTTACGGCGCGGACATCATGAGCCGCATCGAGTTCGCGGTCGCGCGGCAAGGCCAGGCCAAGTTGACGCGGCTGGCGCGAAAACAGATTGGCAAACTGATCGAAGACCTCCTCGAATGCGTTCGCGAGGATCAGGCGGACTTGAGGAATGTCGTCCTCGTGGGCAACACGGTGATGCACCATCTCTTTTGCGGCATCGATCTTGAGCCGCTCTCGCATTACCCGTTCGAACCCGAGTATTACGGGCTGCAGACCTTTCGCGCCTCGTATCTGGGCTGGCGGCTGCGCGGCGACCCGGTCGTGCGATTCCTGCCGTGCATCGGAGGATTCGTCGGCAGCGATATTTTGGCCGGGGTCCTGACGACGCGGCTGCACGAGAGCCGCGATCTGGAGGCGCTCATTGATCTGGGAACCAACGGGGAAATCCTCGTCGGAAATTCCGAACGGATGCTGTGCGCTTCCACGGCGGCGGGGCCCGCGTTCGAGGGCGCGCGCATTTCCCTGGGCATGAGAGCCGCCACCGGCGCGATTTCGGAGGTGCGCGTCCACGATGGCCAGCTTCAATGCCAATCGTTTGCTGCCCGCCGGAAACACCGCGCTGCACGGCGCCAAGCTGGCCCTATTTCACTTGGACCAAATCGACGCCAGGGTGGCGCAAATCTTGAAACAGATTCAGCACGTGCCGCTCAACGAGGCAGATGGCTTCCAGGACACGTTCGTGGATGAAATGCGTTTTCCGGAACCGGATCGCAACCCGTAACCTCATTCAACCTGGAAAAAGTAGTTCAACCACATAGAGCACAAAGAACACAAAGATTCGAGCAGACGTCTGTGGAGTGGCGGGCGAGCGAAGCGCCCAGTGCTTCGACCGTCGCCAACGAACCGCTCCTGCCGGAGATGCCCAGCCCCAGCCGTTTTCGGAGAGTCCGGATCTTCCAGCGAAGGTACTCCCGGCGGCGTTGCCGGCTGAGTTGCATGAAATTTCCCATCCAGGTGCAAAGATTCCAAACGAAGCGCAGGCCATGCAAGGGCGTCCAGACCACGCGGTCATAACTCGAATTGGGCGCCGAGCAATCCATACTGGGCAGACCGTGGGATTGACGACAGATCGACCGGAGAACCGTAGCGCAGATTTTCAATCTGCGGTATCGCCGATTTCCAATCGGCAGGGCGCCGGCAAGTCCCAGCGTGCTCGGACTGGGAGACGCCCCGCAGAATACAATTCTGCGATACGGCAGAGGGCAACTCTGCGCTACGAGCTTTGTCGTCCATCCCGGCCGTCAACGTCCTGCAAGTCCTCCGGTTCGGTGCTGTCAATGTAGCGCGGGAGGTTGAGGTTGAAATTGTTCTTGTCGCTGATCTCGGTAAGCGGCACAAGGCGGGCGTAACAGGGATCGCTGCCATCCTGCCGGAGATCGTGTCAAAACCGCGCCGTGGCCGCGATGGAATTCTGCGAGCAGGCGACCGAGCACTGAGCCGTCGCCAAATTTGTAAACCCCAAGACGGATTCGGTGGAAGAACTGTACCGCGGGCCATGACAGATAAGCGACAGAATCCTCTCTGCCCAGGGCCTCCGTTTGCTCGGTTAACTCCTGCTCGAATCGAAACGTTCGGTACGGCTACAGTCTCAGAAAGATCTTCTTCTGGTAAAGAAAGCGCACGATCAGGAAGCCCATGCCGAGGCCGACGATCTGGATCACCAGATCACCGAACCCTTTCGTGACCGCGGTGTCGAAGAAGTTCTTGACGTTTCCGCCGGCGAACCGCGCGGCCAGGCGCTCGAAATTGACGACGTTGTCGAGCACGTAAATCGTGATCGGGTTCATGCCAATCCAGACAAACGGCACGGCCCATTTCTGAAACTTCCACACTTCGATCACCTGGTAAAAGAGTCCGAGCAGAACGCAACTGTAGCCGCCGGCGACCAGGACGTAGGAAGAAGTCCATATCTTCTTGATCACCGGGAATTGCAGTCCCCAAAGAAAACCAAGCAACACGCCGACGATGCCGCCGCCGATCAGAAACGCCACTTTCTGGCGCGGCGCCACGGCGTCGTTCTTCAGAAGGAACCCGGCCAGCACGCCGAGCAAGCACGTCGCAACCGCAGGCAGGGTGCTGAGCAACCCTTCGGGATCCCAGTCGCCATCGTAGCGCTTGCCGGGGAGATAAAGCTTGTCGATGTAATTGGCGAGATTTGCGCCGGGGGCGAAGGAACCGGCGCCGATTCCTGGCACGGGCACAAACGACATCAATCCCCAGTAACCGAGGAGCAGGCCCGCGCTGACGCCGATGATCCCTTTGGTTTTGAAGTGGCAGAACACGAAACCGGCGAACAAGTAGCACAGCGCGATGCGATTCAAGACCCCCATCACGCGGATGTTCGGCCATTCATTCGACGCGCCGCCGTAGTACCACAACCCGAGGGCGAACAGCAGAATCGAGCGGCGAAGGATTCGCTTATAGGCGGCCAGCGTGCCTTCCTCCTCCACGAGCTGCCCCAGGGAAAACACAATCGACACGCCCACGATGAACACGAAGAGTGGGAAAATCAGGTCGTAGAAAGCGAAGCCTTCCCACTCTTTGTGGCGAAGCTGGTTCGCCAGCGCACGCACGACTCCGGTGTCGCTGATTTTGTCGAGCGCATGAACCAGCCCTTCAGCGCCAACAATCCAGAACATGTCAAAACCCCTCAGCGCATCCAGGGACAGAAGGCGGGGCGACGCGGCGGCGGATGCAACAGGCGAGGAAGAAGAACTGGAGTGGGCCATGGGCCAGGATTATACGGACCTTGCACCCAAATGGTAGATCGGATTTGGTGCGTCCGCAAACGACGCCCGCTGGATGGGGTGCGATTAATCCGGCGGTTCCAGCAGGCTTTGCAGCAAGTAGAGTCGCGGCAAGAGGTCCAATGGACTGACCTCGCCTGCGCGTGCGGTTATTACGATCAGGCCCATTTCGTCCATGATTTTCGTGGGTTTTCCGGCCTGAACCCGTCGGCCTACCTGACTCAGCGCGGGGAATACCTGAACTTCGTGCCAATGCCGGAATGGTGAAATCTGACCACGGATTATCCGTGTCCATCCGTGGTCCCCAATCTCTTCGCGTGGTAAATTTTTTCCAAGACGCCTGTCGCGGAGAATGACAGAGTGCGCGCGCCCAAACCAACCATAAACCTCATCTTGGTCAAAACTGAACTTATGAAAACGCTCGCCACCTGGGAAGGCGAAGGCGTGACGGAAGTGCGCGCGACCAGCGAACTTCGCGCGGACGGAACGCTGCACGTCAAATCCGAATATCTAAAGAAAGGCGAATGGGTGCCGGGTCATGATATCCGGTATCAGGAGGACGCGAAGGCCGAGGTGATTTTCAAGTAGGGGAGCGCGGGCACATTCGCCCCTCCCATGACCTGTCCCCAGCGAGCTGGGTCGGCCGTGTTCCACCCACGTCGAGCGGCTCGCCAGGATGGACTCGCCCTACCGGGTCATGGGCCGAGTGCAGTCCGAAAGGAATTAAAATTAGCGTTGCATCGGTCTGGTCAGGTTTGACATTTTCTCGGCTCACGTTTGACCGCGCCGAGAACATGATCACCGAGAAAATCTCCGAAATCGCCGTCCAGATCCTGGACACCACGGGCTATGCAGGCGCCGGCTTCCTCATGGCGTTGGAAAGCATGATCGCGCCCGTGCCGAGCGAAGCGGTCATGCCTTTCGTGGGTTTCCAGGTCGCGGACGGCAAATGGAACCTCTGGCTGGCGATCGGTTCGACCAGCGCTGGCTCGATCCTCGGTTCGCTGCTTTCCTACTGGATGGGTTATTACGGAGGCAAACCGTTCGTTCTCAAAGCGGGAAAATATCTTCTTTTGAACCAGCACGACCTGGAGCTGACCGAAAAATTCTTCCACAAACGCAAAGGGACCTGGACCATTCTCATCAGCCGCTTCATCCCGGTGATCCGGCACTTCATCTCCATCCCTGCCGGAATTGGAAGGATGCCGCTGACGCCGTTTCTGGGGACGACCTTTGTTGGCGCGACGGTATGGAACACCTTTCTTTTGATCTGCGGCATGAAATTGCGCGAGCAATGGCCCGTCATCCAGAAATACTCGCATCAGGCGGACATCGCGGTGGTCGCAGCCATCCTCGCCGGTGCCGGTTGGTTCGTCTATTCGCGCCGAACTCCCGGAAAGCGGTCCAATCTATGATCTGTGATCTATGATTCATGATTCTGAAGTTCAAGAGAAATCCCGGCGCCACGACGTCGGCGCTGTAGCCGCTGGTGTAAATGACTTTCAAGTCCGGTTTCCCGGCCTGCAAGTGATTCCGGGTTCTTCAGGCAGTGACCCGCGATCGACCAGCCTGGCCCCGTCCGTGATGGCTTGCCGGGTAAAGAAGGCGGTTTCGCTATCCGTGTGATTCGGCGTGACCTCGACCCACTGGCTATTCACGATCTCGACCTGCAAGATCGGCTCGGTCCGACCGAGGTCGCGCGTGTGCAGGCCGAAGCTGCAAACATCCCAGCCGATCAGGTTCTGAGCGGCATCCACGATCACCCGGGCGGCTTCTTTGGGCGAATTCGCCACGCTCAGATGGCGGCCCAGACTGGAGAACACGGCTTCGCGCTGTAATTGCTCCCGGATCGAGATTGGGTCTTCGAGCCGGGTCTTTGCCATAGAGTGCGCTGTGAACGCTGTGGACTGTGAACTGATTGAGACGTGCATATTGGGTGCCACGTTGCGGCCTGGGTGAAGGAGCGCGGACCGCTGGTCGGCGCGGGGTCAGGGCGCGAGGCTCAGGAAGCGCGCCGAACGGCCCTCTTGCGCCATTTTCGCGAGATTCCTCGTGGCGGCACGACCGCCGCGACGCGCGCGTAATCGCCGTGTGCCGGGATTGTGCGTGTCTGAGGAAATCCGCGCTGCCAAAACGTGGCACGTAGTTGGATTTCCTGGACAGCGGTGGCGGTGATGTGGACGGTCCGAGGTGACGGAAGACTCAGTGATCAGTATTGGTATGATCCGTGGGCCCAACTGCTTTTCCTGGTTCAACGCTGTAACGACTTCGGCTAATTTCCTGCGCAAGTTGTGACATCGAAAAACTCGGCATCGGCCCCCGCACCCTTTCGCTGGCTGGAAACAGGCAACGAAGCGTTCGAGGAGATGCTCCGGGCGATCTCGCTGGCGCGGATTTCGGTCCGGCTCGAAATGTACATCTTCAGCGCGAGCCCGATCGCCGAGCGGTTCCGCGAAGCGTTGCAGCGCGCGGCCGAACGCGGCGCCGAGGTCAAAGTCTTGATTGACGCCTTTGGGTCGATGACGTTGCCGGACGAGTACTGGGAGCCGGTGCGCCGCGCCGGAGCAGAGGTCCGCTGGTTCAATCCGCTCAGCCTGGAGTGCGACGCGATTCGGGACCATCGCAAGCTGCTGGTCTGCGACGGCGCCGTGGCTTTTGTCGGGGGCTTCAACATCGCGGCCGAATACCAGGGCGACGGGGTCGAGCAAGGTTGGCGCGACTGCGGCGTGGAGATTCACGGAGAAATGGCGCGGGAACTGGGGGCGTCGTTCGATGCGATGTTCGCGATGGCCGAGTTCAGCCATAAAAGGCTGGCCAGATTCCGGCGAGCCTCGGTTCGCCAGGTGATTTCAACGCCTGAAGGCCAGATTCTGCTGACCGGGCCCGGTCGAGGACGAAACCTGCTCAAGCGCGCGCTCCTGAGCGATCTGCGCCGGGCCTTAAGTGTGCGAATCATCTCGGCTTACTTTGTGCCGACGCGCCCCATCTGCAGGGCGTTGACGCGCGCGGCCCGGCGCGGCTGCCGGGTGCAGATCATTCTGGCCGGCCAATCGGACGTTCCCTTCGTGCAAGCATCCAGCCGGCGTTTTTACCAGGCTTATCTCAAATCCGGGATCGAGATTTACGAGTATGAACCGCAGATCCTGCACGCGAAGTTGGTGTTGGTGGATGGGATCGTTTATGTCGGCTCAGCCAATCTTGACCGGCGCAGCCTTTACATCAACTACGAGTTGGTGTTGCGCCTGCCCGATCCGGACCTGGCCCGGCAGGCGGGCGCCATGTTCGAGCGTGATTTGTCGTTCTGCCGGAAAATCGACGCCCGAACCTGGGGAAAGTCGCGGACATTCTGGAACAAACTCAAAGAGCGTTGGGCTTACTTTCTGGTCGCGCGCGTCGATCCGTTCCTCGCCCGCCGGCAATGGCGACATTTGCAATGATTGTTCAGTCTTGGTGGGGCGAGGCTCCTGCCGAGCCGATCCATCGCAGAGTTCGATTGAATTTGGCTCGCGCGGACGCTCGCCCCACCGGGGTTCGTCATTACGATTTGCGATGATTGACGCCCCGCCAGAGCACCGTTAGTTTGAGGCGTAGCGCGGATTTGTAATCTGCTGTATCGCAGGATTACATCCTGCAGACCGCTGGTCATTCGGACGCTGCGGAGCTTGCCGGTGCGCTGCCGATTTCAAATCGGCGATACGGCAGAGTGCAACTCTGCGCTACAGAGACGAGCACCAATTATGATGGCCGGAAAGACCAGCAACGCCAATTCGCAGCCGGGTTTTCGCGTCGGAGATGAGCGTCTCATCAAGCTGACACCCAGCGCCGCGAAGAAGGTGATTTCGCTTCTGAACAAACAAGGCCGTCCCAACGGCGTGCTGCGCGTCGCCGTGGTCGGGGGCGGTTGTTCGGGCCTGCAATACAAGATGGATCTGCAAAACCAACCGGCCAACCGCGATATCCTGGTGGAGACGGCGGGGGTGAAGGTTGTAGTGGACCCCAAGAGCGCGCTCTACGTCACGGGATCGGAATTGGATTACCTGGACGCTCTTCAAGACGGCGGGTTCAAGGTCAAGAATCCCAATGCCGCCACGACTTGCTCCTGCGGCGAGAGTTTCAGCGCATAGAACGTGGGCTAAGTGGTCCGTTTCGTAAATACGCTCACGTTCGTTGCGCCCAATTTGGCCTGGGGCAAGGCGCGACGAGCGAGCATCCCCCGCCAGTGGGGCTGTGACCGAGGAGCAACGCAGCCCCAGGCAAAATTC
>VHCZ01000173.1 GCA_016871535.1 Verrucomicrobiota bacterium | reverse complement strand
TTTTGCCTGGGGCTGCGTTGCTCCTCGGTCACAGCCCCACTGGCGGGGGATGCTCGCTCGTCGCGCCTTGCCCCAGGCCAAATTGGGCGCAACGAACGTGAGCGTATTTACGAAACGGACCACTAAGCGACCCGCTGCGATCCATGTTCAGCCGCGGATTGTTCGCGCATGGGATTTCGCCGTCCCACGTGTGGGAAACGAAGGATTGATTGTTCTCTTTGAAGGAATCCCTTACAAGACCACTCGTGAACCGCGATTCTAGCCAGCCTTACTTTACGGAGAGGAGGTGTCCGCCTTGTCCCGCGAGCAAATCCTGAAACTGACTTCGCTGTCGTCCTGCGCCGGCTGAGCTTCCAAGCTCAGCCAGGAGGCTCTGACGCAAGTCTTGCGTCAGCTCCCCATGTTGCGCGATCCGAACCTGCTCGTCGGCACCGCTACCGCTGACGACGCCGGTGTTTACCGGATCGACCGGGATCGCGCCCTCGTGCAAACGGTGGACTTCTTCACGCCCATCGTGGACGACCCTTTCGTCTATGGTCAGATCGCGGCAGCGAACGCGATTTCCGATGTCTATGCCATGGGCGGACGTCCGCTCACCGCGATGAATTTGATGGGCATTCCAACCGATGTTGTGCCGCCGCGAATTATCAATGCAATTCTTCGCGGAGGCGCAACCAAAGTAAAGGAAGCCCGATGCGTGCTGGTGGGCGGCCACACGATTCGCAACCCAGAACCGGTCTATGGCCTCTCGGTGACCGGCCTGGTCTCGCCTCGCCGGATGATCACCAACGCTGGCGCGCGCCCCGACGATCTGCTCGTGCTTACCAAACCACTCGGCATCGGCATCGTCACGACTGGGATCAAGCGAGGCCTCACCAGTCCGTCGCTCGCAAGAAAGGCTGTCAAGGTCATGGCTCAACTGAACGCGGTCGGCGCGGATTTGGCTGAAGCCGGGCTGGTCCGCGGCGGGGTTGACGTGACCGGCTTTGGTCTGCTCGGCCATCTGACATCCATGTGCAAAGCCAGCGGCGTCGGTGCGGTCATCCAAGCGGATCAAGTTCCGCTCGTGAGCGCCGAAGTTCATTCGCTCATCGCGAAAAACTGTATCCCTGGCGGCAGCCGCGACAACCTGGCGTTTGCGAACCGTTTTGTGGAATGGGACAGCGCTTCGGACGCGCAGAAGTTTTTGCTCGCCGACGCGCAGACCAGCGGAGGGCTTCTCCTGGCGGTTCCTCCACGAAACTTGGAGAAAGTGTCTAAGCTCTTGAAAGCTGGCCGGGCCTTGTGCTCCGCGACCATCGGTAGAATGATTCGTTCCACCAAATCTCGGATTCTTGTTCGGAGTTGAATTCTTGGGACGCCGGACTGGAAGCTTATCCTCCTCCCATTCCATTGATACATCCAATAAGGCAATGAGTTACGTCGGATGCTTGCCTTTATCAAAAATTCCGTTGACTACACAATAAGTTGTGTTTAGTCTTCACTCTACCCTCTACTAATAGGTAGGCTGGTCGGCGGCGGGCAAGGTTGTTTGTCGTCGGAAGATGAATCAATTTAGTAGTGTTGCTAGATCTCTTTTTCAAGTGCAAACCCGGCCGAAATTGCACGAACAGGAAAAAACCAAACCCTGATTATTTGAACCATGATTGACGCACGTGATCCAATCCTGCCCTCCGCTCCGACCCAGAATCGCCGTGGCCGCATGGGCACGCCCCGTCGCGAACGTGAACGTTCCAGGGCGTCCGCTCGGCGCCACCCCGGCCGAAGTTCGATCAGGACCGAACGGATTTTCAGCGACCCAAAGGTTAAGCCCTTCGACCAAATCGAATGGGAAAAGCGCAACGCGGAGATTACGGATGACGCAGACAAGGTCATTTTCAAGCAGGACAATGTCGAAGTGCCTAAGTCCTGGTCAATCCTGGCGACCAAGGTCGTTGTTTCGAAGTATTTCTACGGCGAACAGAACACTCCGGAGCGCGAGACTTCAGTTCGCCAATTGATCCACCGCGTCTGCCGCACCATCGCGGACTGGGGCGCCAAGGACGGCTATTTCAGCAAGGCCGAAGGCGAAGTGTTTTGCGACGAACTGACCTGGCTGTGCTTGAATCAATATGGCGCGTTCAATTCCCCCGTTTGGTTCAACGTGGGACTCTATCACCAGTATGGCGTGGGAAGCAATTCGGCCCGGGGCAACTGGTTTTACGACCGCCGCAAGGCCAAGGCGGAACGCGCTCGCACCCAGTACGAATACCCGCAAGCCAGCGCGTGCTTCATCCAATCCGTTGCCGACAACATGGAAGACATCATGCGGCTGGCCTACAGCGAGGCGATGCTCTTCAAGTACGGCTCCGGCACCGGCACCGACCTCTCGCCGATTCGCTCCAGCAAAGAAAAGCTCAGCGGCGGCGGAAGGCCGAGCGGCCCGCTCTCCTTTTTGAAGGTCTATGACCAGATCGCCAACGTCGTCAAATCGGGCGGCAAAACCCGGCGCGCAGCCAAGATGAATACCCTCCATGATTGGCACGGCGACATCGAGGAATTCATCGAAGCCAAGATGAAGGAGGAAAAGAAGGCCTGGGCGCTCATTGAGCAAGGGTACAGCGGCTCCTACAATGGAGACGCCTACGGCGGCGTCATGTACCAGAATGAAAACCTTTCCGTGCGCGCCAGCGATGAGTTCATGCACGCGGCCCTCGAAGCCAAAGAATGGTGGACCCGCGCCGTCACAACCGGCAAGCCTCTCGACAAAAAGGACGCCCGAACGCTCCTGAACAAAATCGCCGCGGGCACCTGGACCTGCGGGGATCCGGGCATGCAGTATGATGGCGCGATCCAGAAGTGGCATACGTGCAAAGGCACCGAGCCGATCCATTCCACCAACCCCTGCTCCGAATACGTCTTTTTGAACAACACGGCCTGCAATCTGGCCTCTTTGAACCTGATGAAATTCAAGCGGGCCGACGGAAAGTTCGACGTCGAACGATTCAAGGCCGCCGTCCGGATTTTTATCACCGCGCAGGAAATTCTCGTGGACAACGCGAGTTATCCCACCAAAGACATCGCCGAGAATTCGCATGTTTTCCGCACGCTTGGCCTGGGCTACGCCAACCTGGGATCGCTCATCATGAGCTATGGTTTGCCGTACGACTCCGATGAAGCCCGCGCTCTGGCCGGCGCAATCACCGCTATTCTCACTGGGCACGCTTACGAGCAGTCCGCCGCGATGGCCGCGACCATGGGCGCTTTCCAGGGCTATCACGACGCGCGTTGCGCCGGGATCGACAAACCTCTGTCCAAGGACAACGTTGATTCGATGCTGGGGGTCATTCAGCAGCACCGCGACGCTGTCGAGTCCATCCAGCCGAGTGAGGAGTTCAATTATTTGAAGGACGAGGCGCGGCAATCCTGGAATCGCGCGCTGGAAATGGGAAAAGAATTCGGCTTCCGCAATGCCCAGGTCACCGTGTTGGCCCCCACCGGCACCATCGCTTTCCTGATGGACTGCGACACGACGGGTGTGGAACCGGACATCGCTCTGGTCAAATACAAACTCCTGGCCGGCGGCGGCATGCTCAAGATCGTCAATCGGATGGTCCCGGAGGCATTGGCGCGACTGGGCTATGGCGAGGAACAAATCGCGGGCATGGTCGCACACGTCGAGAAATTCGACACTATCGAGGACGTCGAGGAGAACGGCCAAACGATTCGGAGCGGGCTTAAAGCGGAGCACCTGGCGGTCTTTGATTGCGCGTTCAAGCCCTATCGCGGCAAGCGCAGCATCCATTACATGGCCCACTTGAAAATGATGGGCGCGGCTCAACCCTTCATCAGCGGAGCCATTTCCAAGACCGTCAATTTGCCGAATGAATGCACCGTTGCAGACATCGCCGATGCTTACATTCAGGCCTGGAAGATGGGGCTGAAGTGCGTCGCCATCTATCGCGATGGCTCCAAACGCTCGCAGCCGCTCAACACCAAGAAGACCACTGAAGGAGAAACCCAGATCGACGAACTCGCGTTAACTCAGGCTCGGATTCATGAACTTGAGGCGGAGGTAATCAGGTGGCGTTCCCAAGTCGGCCAGCCTTTGCGGCGCCGGCTTCCGGAAACCCGCAAGGCGATGACTCATAAATTCGATATCGCCGGACACGAAGGTTACCTGACGGTTGGCTTGTTCGACGACGGCCAGCCCGGCGAGCTGTTCATCACGATGGCCAAGGAAGGATCGACCATTGGCGGCTTGATGGACTGCATTGGCACTTTGACCAGCATGGCGCTGCAGTATGGTGTGCCGCTGGAGACGTTGGTCAGGAAATTTGCCCACCAACGATTCGAGCCTTCCGGTTTCACCAAGAACCCTCAGATTCGCAGCGCCACGTCGATTATCGATTACGTCTTCCGCTGGATGGCCGTGCAATTCATTCCGGGTTATGGCGAAACAAACGCTCCCAACCGCAATCAACCCGAACTCGCCATGCCGGGGTTGATCGAGGAAGTCAAAAAGCGAGTGAACCGGCCCGTCCCAGAGTTGCCGCTGTCGGAGGAAACGGACGCCAGCGGCGCGTTCGTTTCGCGTGGAGGAACCTCTAACGGAAACGGAAACGGCAGCCACGGCAAAGCGCACCACGGAATTTCCAATGGCCATCGCGAAGCTGCAGGCCTGTCGGACACGATCGCTCACTTCCAGCAGGATGCGCCGACGTGTCCAAGCTGCGGGCACGTCGCGGTTCGGAACGGAGCTTGCTATAAATGCCTTAATTGTGGGGACAGCTTAGGCTGCTCATAGATTTAAAGGAGGCGCCTGGGAACAGAACAAGCCGGGGAGCAATCTCCGGCTTGTTTCTTTCTGCCTCCCTACCAACGGCCTCGCGACGCGTCTTGTCTTGTCGGAAGGAATGGCCGCGCCTATTGTCCGCCCATGCACAACAACATCCCTCCTGGGTTTATCCGCGAAGATCCGTGGCGAATTTTCCGCATTATGGCCGAGTTCGTGGATTCTTTCGAGACCCTCTCTCAAGTCGGACCCGCCGTTACAATCTTTGGCTCCGCCCGGATTCGGACGAGCGACCCCTACTACCAAAAAGCGGTCACTCTCGGAAAGGAACTGGCCAAACAGGGCGTGGCGGTGATCACAGGAGGCGGCCCCGGCATCATGGAAGCCGCCAATCGCGGGGCCAGTGAAGGCAAGGGAAAATCGGTCGGCCTCAATATCGAACTGCCCTTCGAGCAAAAGCCCAATCGCTATGCCAACGTGCCGATCAATTTCCACTATTTCTTCTCGCGCAAAGTTTGTTTCGTGAAATACAGCGTCGGCTTCGTCTTCATGCCGGGAGGATTCGGAACGCTCGACGAATTCTTCGAGATTCTCACGCTGATTCAAACCCAGCGTATCTCCCGTTTCCCGGTCATTCTTTACGGACGGCGCTACTGGAGCGGCCTCCTCAAATGGATCAAAGGAACGGTGCAGAAGAATGGCTACATCAGCCCTCAGGATTTGGATCTCTGCACGTTGACCGACGATACCGAAGAGGCGATTAGTGTCATTCAGGACTACTTAAGGCGAGTGGGACCGCCCGAAAGTGTCCCCATAGCCTTTGCTTGAAAGCGTAACGGCGAGCTTCCAGCCTGCCGGTTGAACGATGGGAACGCGTGCCCCGGCGCTATCAGACACCGTACGTGTTTAGCGCGGGTAGCACAGGCGGCTCGCCTGTGCTGTCGGGCGACCCGACCGACAGAATGGCGGTTGTGTTCGAGGGAGAATTCGCTCCCCGTTTACTCGGGAGCGAGCTTCCGTTTCGTTCGGCGAGTCGCCGGACGAGGCGGGCGGGTTGCCCGCGCTACCCACGCTAAACAGACTTCAGACACCAGGTCGGCTGACATTTCTCAGACAAGCTTTGATTCACCGGTATGTATCGGATGTCGCGACATCAAAACGGCTTGACGGTCATCACGGCAGAAATGCCTCACATGGCCAGCGTGAGCATTGGCATCTGGGTTGGCGTGGGAGGACGCTACGAACCCGCTCCCCTTTCCGGCGTTTCCCATTTTATCGAGCACATGCTCTTCAAAGGAACACGCCGGCGCACGGCAAAACAAATCTCCCAGGATATCGAGGGCGTCGGCGGATACCTGAACGGTTTCACCACCGAAGAGAGCACCTGTTTCTACGCCAAAGCGCGTCACGACCGATTTCGCGACTTGCTCGACGTGCTCATGGACATGTTCCTCAATTCCACCTTTGATCCGGTCGAAATCGACAAGGAGCGCAGCGTCATCAAAGAGGAACTGGCCATGTACCTGGACCAACCGCAGCACCACGTCCAGGAATTGCTCAACGAAACCCTCTGGCCGGATCACCCGCTGGGCCGTTCCCTGACCGGGACGAACGAAACCCTGGATGCCATGAGACGGGCGGATATTCTCCGTTACCTCCGCCAAACCTACGTTAGCAATCGCGCCGTGGTGGCGGCCGCCGGAAACTTGAGCCACGACAAGTTTGTGAAATCCGTCCACCGGTTTGCGCGCGGATTCCTGCAGGGGGCGCGCCCTCGCTTCGCCCCAGTCACGCATGCCCAGACCGCTCCGCGCGTCTGTCTGTTCACGAAAGCGGTGGAGCAAACGCAGATTGCGCTGGGCATTCGCGCGTGTTCCCGGCATGACGAGCGCCGCTTTGCGTTGCGGCTCTTGAGCACGATTCTGGGCGAGAACATGAGTTCGCGCCTCTGGCAAATTCTTCGCGAGGAACGCGGCCTGGCTTACTCCATCGGCAGTTCCATCAGTTGCTTCGACGATGTCGGCACGCTGACAATCTCGGCGGGGCTGGACACGGAGAAAGTCGGGGAAGCGCTGCGATTGACCGTCCGGGAAATGAAGCGTCTGTCCTCCGCCGCGGCCCCCGCCGCTGAATTCCGGCGCGCGCGCGATTACGTCATCGGCCAGATCGATCTGAGCCTGGAAAACACGGAAAACCAGATGATGTGGCTGGCCGAGCAATTCCTGGGTGACGGCAAGATCCTGTCGCCCGCCGAAATCAAGCAGCGACTCTCAACCGTGACCGCGAACGAAGTGCGCGCCGCCGCCCGTGATTTCTTTCGACCGGAGCGGTTTAGCCTGGCGCTGGTCAGCCCGTTGAAGAAAACCGCGCCTCTCTCAAAACTGCTGGTGGGTTGATTGGAGCGAGGAAAACTTCTCGAAGCAGCGCTTGCCCAGGATCGGAATCCTGTAGGCTCCGGGAACTCGATCGACCATTTTGATCAGGTTGGCGCGAATCGAAGTCAGGCCCAGAAAGAACTGCGCCTCCGCGTTGCCCTGTGCCGCCGCCGCAAACCAATCTTTGCCGCTGGCGGCTTTGCTCCAGTAATCGAGATTCTTCGGGTCCGGTGCTGGCCGCGACATCAGGATTAGACCCAGCAGGACAATGGAGAGAGCCACGACGGCGGCTGCGAGCAGGCTGTTTTTCATGAGTCTCACTCCAACTGTTCGCTAACCAACTCGGTTTTGGGGTTGCCCCAGGACTTGACCGAGTTCCCAAAGGGCGGGACGGTCCAGATACTCTTGTGCCACCGTCGCCTGGCCGGATCCAAACACATCCGGATTGAGATCAAGCCTCCACAATGGCCTTGAAGCCACCGTAGAGCATGCGCCTGCAATCGAAAGGCATGTCCTTCGGGTCGCACATGTTCGCGATGCGCGGGTCCTTCATCACCCTGGCGTTGACGGCGTCGCGATGGGCGCGCGATTTATAAACGATGTACGAGAAGACAACGGTCTCGCCCGGCTTGGTTTTGATGCCTTTGGAAAAGGGCATGGCCCATTCCGCCCGAAGGTCATCCCCCACGCATTCTTTGTATTCCAGGGCGCCGAGTTCGCGCCAGATTTTGCCGGCCTTGGCTGCGATGCGTCGGTAAGCGGCGATTTTTTTCTTCGGCACCGGGATCACGAATCCATCGATGTAGTGTGGCATAAGGATGTTCTTTGTGTGGGATGGCGGTTTACACTTTATTGCCGTTCCTCCAAGCGCAAAATCGACGACGCATTCCAGGGATTTCCAGGGAAACGGCCCGCTCCACCCGCGTGCCTTTTTGCAGGGGCGAATCGAGCGGCGTCATTCAAATCATCCGTCCCTGCTCCGATAGTAGTCTGCGACGCGGTAGTTCCGGGCGACGAGGCCAAAGGCGAGCGCGGCGGCAAAGGCGAAGCCGGCGAAGAAAAACATCTGGAACGCCGTGACGCCGAATCCGGTCGAAGCGATGAAATTGGTGACGGCCGTATTCTTCACCGCCGCATTCACGACCAGCACCCAGAGGTTGCCGACGGTTACCGAGAGATTCCAGAACGCCATTAGCGCGCCTTTCATCGCGGGCGGCGCCTGGCTGTAGGCGAATTCTAGGCCCGTCGTCGAAACCAGCACTTCACCCATCGTCAACAGGACATACGGCAGCACCTGCCAGAGGATCGAGAACGCATGACTGCGGTCGAGCGCCACTTGCATCCCGCCAACGACGATCCAGGCCAGGCCGGCAAAGGCGATGCCCGCAGTCATGCGCCGCAGCGCCGTCAACTCGAAGCTGAGACGCTTGAGCGCTGGATAAAGCACCAGGTTGTTGAACGGAATCAAAAGCATCACGAGCAGCGGATTGAGCGCCTGCATCTGCGAGGATTGGAACCAATCGGGCTTGGTCATCGCATCCGCCTGCAAAACCCACGTCGAAGCCTTCTGGTCAAAAAGCGACCAGAAAGGTGTCACGAGAAAGAAGAGCCCGAGCACCCGCAACACCGAACGCACGCCCGCCACGGCCTGGTCCGGATGCTGGCCGCGGGCGCCTTCCAGTTGCAGCCAGACTCCCGCGCCCCCGAAAGCAATTAACGCCACCAGCGCGGTGCAAAACGACACCACGAAACCAAACGACGGCACCAAGACGAACGCGGCGAGGGCAATCACCACCCCGACGCCGGCGAGGACGGTTCCAGCGCGTCCCGACGCGAGCGCAGTCCGGGCGACGCGCAGGAACGAATGCGGATCAGGCGGCGCCGGCGGCACGAGAACGTAGCGCTTGCGGCCGAGCCAGAAAATCAGGGTCGCCAGGAACATGAGCGCGCCTGGGATGCCGAACGCGATCGCGCCGCCGAATCGCCGCAGAAAAACGGGCATAAGCAGCGAGGCAAAGAACGAACCGAAATTGATCATCCAGTAGAACGCGTCGAATACCACCTTCGCGCGATGCTTGTTGGTTTGATCGAACTGGTCGCCCACGAAGGCCGCGACGCACGGTTTGATGCCGCCGGAGCCGAGCGCAATCAAGCAGAGACCCGTGTAAAAACCGGTCCGGTTCGACTCGAACAGCGCCAGGCAGAGATGCCCGGCGCAATAGACCAGGCTCAGCCAAAAGATCGTGTGGTACTTGCCGAGAAAGCGGTCCGCGAGCCAGCCGCCGAGCAGCGGAAAAAAGTACACGCCGATCACGAACGTGTGAAACACGTCCTTCGCCGCGCCGGCGCGGTCCGTCTCCGGCAGATACCGCAGCAACGACGTGACGAGAAACACCGTCAGGATGTTGCGCATGCCATAGAAGCTGAACCGCTCGCACCCCTCGTTGCCGATGATGAAGGGAATCTGGCGGGGGATGGGGACGTTGGCTGGTGCTCCGGTGTTTGAGATAGTTGCGCTCATGCGTGGTTCGTCCGAGAGAATAGCATGACGGGCAAATCAGGTATCGCCGATTTGCTATCGGCGGCGCGCCAACAGGTTCCAGAGCGCTCGAACGAGTCGGCACCAAGCGGTATGCAATTCCGCGATACGGCAGATTACAAATCGATTACAAATCTGCGCTACAAGCCGCGTCCTCATTCGGAGAGGCGCGCCCTTCTCCGAGAAAAGCACGACCGACGATCACGGAGTTCCTGCAGGCCACAAGTTCATCCAAGCCGCGCCCCTGTTATCGTCGTTCATGCCAATCGCGTCGTTCCTGGGTGTGGGATACCGTTCAGGCAAGCTTGTCGGCAATCTCAGGGACCGTGACAAAAATCTCCGCTGGACTTTGCGCGCCCAACGCCTCCGGACTGTGTTGGCCCCAGGTCACCGCGCCGAAGGCAATTCCTGCCGCTCTTGCGGCCTCTGCATCACGAATCTCATCTCCAAAAGACACTGCGCATCCAAGGCAGCGTGTCCGCCAACGTGCCGTCGAAATCGAAGATGGCTAAACGATACTTCAAGATTGGAAGCTCCGCTCTGACCGCCGCGATCCCATCGCGGCAAGGCCCTGCGTTTGACGCGGACATTAGCAGATTAAGTCACCAAGTCACCGCAAGGATTGCAGAACCATGTTGCGACTGATAGCTTCCCATCATGAGTCGCCTTGAATTGGCCGTTGAAAAGGTAAAACACCTGGACGAAAACCAGGCTGAAGCGCTGTTGGAATGGCTTGAACTCCGCGAGGATCGCGAAGCTCTTCGCCGAAGGCTCGATGAGGAGATTCAGATCGGTCTCGACCAGTTGAAGCGGGGCGAAAGAATTCCAGGCGAGCAGGTGCATGCCCAGATTCTGGAGCGCAGCCGGCAACGGCGGGCCGGCAAGCATGGCTTGATTCCTTCTTTTCTCCGGAGGCCCGCCTCGACCTGATGGAAATCTGGGAATACATCGCGCGCGACAACGTGGATGCCGCCGACCGCGTTGAGCAGCAGATTCAGGAAGCCGTTTCGCTGCTCGCCCGCCATCCCGAGTTGGGCCACTTGCGGCCCGATCTCACCTCTAAACCCGTTCGCTTCTGGGCGGTGTATTCCTACCTTGTCGTTTACGATCCCAACACGCGACCGCTTGAGGTGGTGCGCATCCTGAGCGGCTACCGCGACATTGCGGCCTTGCTAAAATAACCAGGCAGATGTGATCCAGTAACTGGCACAAATACTTGCGGCCCGGTCGCAGTCAAAGCGGGACACGGTGACAAAGCTCACGCCGCCCGCGTCCTCCAACAGGCCATGCGCGACGTGGGCGCGGCGAAGGGCTGGATTCTCGACCAGGCCGAGGGCATGGACACCCTGCGGCCTGGCCTGGTCCGGCGCAGTTTCCCGGCCACCCCGGAGTGGTTGCCGTAAACCAACGCGAATCCGCGACATCAACTCCAAAAGCCTTGGATACCGACAAGAGAGGGCAGTCCCGATTATTGGATATAACAAATTCAGGAACAACTGTCCAAAGACCGGACCCTTTCCCAGAGTTCCCAGAGTTTTCCGATTGCGCCCCGGCACAACAAGACTAAACTCACCAAGCTCAGCAAAGGGAAGCCTACATGAAACACTCCAAGGTGTATCGAGGTGCGACGCAAGAGAAGCCAACTCAACTAAACGCAGTTCGCTGTGTGGTGGTCACCGTGTGCGCGCTGATCAATCTGACAGGCTGCGTCACGACCTCCAATGGATTTGGTCAATTCTACCAAGACATGATTGGTACGGGCATCACGAATGTGCCGCCGTATTCGGGAACCACGGAGATTCTCGTGGCATCGAACCCTACGAATGACGTGAAAGACTTGTATCGAAATGGTTTCGTTCTTCTCGGAACATCAGCGTTTCAAGGCCCGCCCCAACCTGATGTTGCCTTGATGTCCCAAGCAAAGAAGGTGGGGGCTGACTTCGTTCTATTGCGGTCTGCATACTTAGGAAGCCATCAGGCAGCCGTTCCTTGGGTTCAGTATAACCCTGGCCAAACTTACACAACGGCGAGTTCGGGCACAGTCAATGCCACTGCGTGGGGAGGTGGTGGCTATGCTTACGGGACTGGGAATTATTTTGGCACTTCTACAACCACAACACCGGGGACTTTCAGCACCCAGGTCATTCCGCTGACCGTCCATCGGTATGAGTATGAAGCAGGATTCTTCAGGAGAAAGAAGCCTCTCATCCTCGGAGTGTTGCCTCAGCCGTTACCACCCGAAATCCGGCAGAAGTTGGAGCGGAACACAGGAGCCTTCATCTGGGTCGTCATGGCAGGGTCCCCGGCTTTCAACGCAAACATTTTGGAAGGTGATGTGATTTTGAAAATCAACGGATTGGATGTGCTTTCTGACGCCGACTCAGATCTTGCGCTTTGGTCAGAGCAGCTTCGAAAGTCCAACCTTTTTGCTTAGCCTTCCTGGCGAGGCTCTCAAGCGTTTTAATGCGTGGCCCCCCTGTCCGCTCTGTCCGAGCGCGAGCCAAGTCACGATTGCCCGCCGCGGCGATACTTTGCTTGATCAGCTTCTCTATGAATGGAAGCTGCGATTCGGCCAGGGATTTGATCATTGAATAGGAATCTTCAGCAATAGTTTCCAGAATATTCTGACAATCGCTCCTGTCGCACTTTTTTCAACGGGAAGAAGGGGTCCTGGGTCAGTCCTGGCTATTGGACTCAGGAAAAATTGTCTAAAGACCCGGACCGACACGTTTCCGAGACACTGGGGAATCAGTGGCGGGCGTGGCGCGTTGGCTTGCTTCGTCCATTTCGGCGAACGATGATTCAACGCGTGATCGCCGATTATCGAGCAGGCAAGCGGAAGCTCAGATAAACAGGGAAAAAGCAGTTCAACCACAGAGAGCACAAAGAACACAAAGATTGACAGGCTCTCATAGTGAAAGACCGATTCGCCCCGCGGGTGGATGGCGCGTATCGTTCAACTTGTTTCTTGTTTCCTCTGCGCTCTTTGTGCTCTCTGTGGCTAATCAACAGCCGTTTTAAGGATGAACGATTTGCTGGCCCTGCGGAAACCGTTCGGAATCGAAATCCTGACGCCTCGAGAGTTTCTGGCACGAATTCGTTGAACAAATCCTTCACCGGCTGAATTCGTAGCACCTTCTCGGAGAACGGCGTTCTTCTGCCATCTGGGGAGCACACGCGCCCTCGCGTGTTCCGACCGGCGCCTCGCCGGTCGGAAGGGACGCGTCGGACTGGGACTCAAGCGTAAAAGAGCGATTGGACCCACGAAACACACGAACTACACGAAAAATGAAGGGGGCACCCGCAAAGAGGGTGCGACTTTTTCCGTCGGTCAGTTTTTTGCCAATTTTGCCCAGTATCGGTCCCAGTCATTGTTGGCGCGCGTGGTTCTGAGTTGAAGCATCGATTCCGCATTTGGAATCTTCCACCAAGCACCG
>VHCZ01000172.1 GCA_016871535.1 Verrucomicrobiota bacterium | reverse complement strand
TTTTTCGCCAGACTTCGTTGCTTGCTCCTTACAGATCCACTTCGGGATATGCTCGTCGCTCGCGCCTCGTCTGGCCGAAAAATCCCTTGCCGCGAACGTGAGCGTATTTATGAAATGGACCACTTAGCTTAGGGATGACCGAGCCGTCCCGCCACATCGAGATGGTTTTTGAAAAAAGGCAACGAAGGTCACGGCCCAACTGTCAGAATCAATCATTCCCGCGAAGATTTTGCCCACGGATGACACGGATGAACTCGGATAGGAACCTGTCTTCGATGGCATCATTGGCTCGGCGGGAGCCTCGCCCCACCTTCAATGATGGAATGTTGGAATCCACCGGATTGACCTGATGCGCCCGCAGTTCTAAAGTCCGCCTGTAAACCCCAAACCTTTCTATGAAACCAAGCTTCTTTGGGCGGCTGCTGACGGTCCGGCTCGCCGTCGCGCTCCTCCTCACGACCCTCTCTCTCCGCGCTGAGTTTATTCAACCCGTCGCCGTGCTTGCCTCCAACGGCGAAACCACGCAAGACGCGCTCATCAATGGGCAGGGCCTCGATAATCCGGGCATCGGTTCCGTCGCGTCGCTTCATAGCCGCGACAACGCCGAAATGTGGTCCGTCGTTGGCTCCATCCGCGCCGACGCCATCCTTGATCTGGGCAAGACGGTCGATCTGACCAAAGTTTATCTCTGGAATTACAACGTCGCCGATAGCACCGATCGCGGCATGAAAGAAGTGGAAGTGCTGGTGTCGCCGGATGCCAACATGATCAACGCCAACTTCACCGCCATTGCCGTCATCACCTTGAAAGAGGGCGGCGAGACCGCGCAGACTTTCAATGTCGTCGGAACCAACGTGCGCCTGGTCAAACTGAAAGGGATCACCAACTGGGGACACGGCTGGTCCGTCGGCCTGGCAGAGGCGCGATTCGAAAGCGGGGATATCGCAGGCGAAGTGCCCAGCGTGATTGTCGCGAATCCTCACGAGGCGGACGTCATTCCCTTCGGCACGGACATCACGATCGACGCCCGCATCACGGACCGGGACAACAACCTGCTCAAAGTCGAGTATTTTGACGGCGACACCAAGCTCGCGGAAAAGACCGCCGGCCCGTACACCCTCGCGGTGAAAGCGCCTGCGAAAGGCGACCACGCCTTCCGGGTCGTCGCGACCGATCGCACGGGCCTGGTCGGGTGGGTCACGGTGAATTGCGTGGTGCGCGAGTTCGTGGCGGATCGCATCGTGCAGATCGACGACAATGCCGACATCGGCGACGGCGTCAACCAGATCCGATACACGGGCACGTGGAATCTCGCGCCGGGCAACGTGAACGATCCGCGCTTCAAGAACAACGACCATTACTCCGACGCCCGCAACGCCTACTTCGAGGTGAAATTCAAAGGCGTCAAGATTGACCTGTTCGCCACGGTCGCCAGCCATCACGGATCCGCGATTGCAACGATTGACGGCGGAACTGAGTACACGGTGATTTACAAAGCGGCGCAACGCAAAGAACAGGTGCTCGTCTGGAGCAGCCCGATCCTGCCCAACCGCGACCACGTCCTCCGCGTTCGCGTGCTGGGCAACGGCGTCGTCACCGCCGACCGTTTCGATGTGCATGTCTCGGACAAACCGGAAATCGATCGCGCCACCGTCAAGAAGGTGACCGCCCGGCTCACCGAGGTGATTGTCGAGACCGAAGACGCGGGCAAAAGCGTCGTCGATCCAGCCACGGTCAAACTCTCGGTGGACGGATCGCCCGTCACGGCGTCGGTGGTTAAGGCCGGGCTGGTCACGACACTCACATACAAGCCCGCGGCGCCATTCCTGGCCGGTTCAAGCCATACGTTGAAAGTGGAAACGAAAGATTCAACCGGCGCGAGCCTCATCCTGGAATCGCCCTTCACTTTGCCCAACCCGTTCTTTCCTTTGAACGGTCTCGGCGGTCCGGGCAGCAGCGCGGGCAAGTGGGGCTTCCGCCAAATCTGGAATGCGGGCCGGGCCGACGCGCTCGTGTCCGCCGTGGACATCGCGCTCAAGGCGAATCAGCCCGGATTCACGGGAAAAATCCACGACACGGCGGTCTCCGCGATCAATCTTGGCGAGACCGCCGCTCCTGGCTCCGGCGGGTTGATCCCGGATGACCAACCGATCCCTGCTGAGGCGCAGGGCCTCACCGAGAGCGATTTCGTGATTGTGGCGCGCGCCCGAGTGAAGATTCCGCGTGCTGGCGATTGGACCCTCGGCGTTCATAGCGACGAAGGATTTGGCCTTCGCTTCATCGGCGCGCCTTTCGCCAGCGTCACCGGCAACGGCGAACGCGACGAGAATTTCCAGGAGTTCATGGTTTTTCAAACGAACACCGGCGACAGCAACACGCGCGGCGTTCTCAAAGGCATCGCCGCTGGCGTTTATGAAATCGAGTTCATTGCCTGGGAACGCGTCGGCGCGGCGTATTATGAAGTGTATGCCGCCGAGGGCGCCTTCGAGAATGACGCGGATACCGATCAGTGGAAATTGATCGGGGAGCCGGGCGGTTTGGAAATTGTCGCCGCCAGCCCCAAGGTCACCGCGCTCGGCTTAGCCAAAGCCAATGACCGAGTTACCATCGACTTCACGACCCCAGCACCCGCCGGCCAGTATCAACTGCAGGAAAGCGCGGACTTGAAGGCCTGGCAACCTGTGAGCGGCGCGACGGTACAAAAGACCGGCAACAATAGCGTTCGCGCCAGCGGCGGAGGCGCCACGACCAGCGCGCGATTCTATCGGCTGGTTCTCCTCGGCACGACGCCATGAGAGGCGAACCGGTCTTTTCAATGTTTCCGAGCAGCGCTGGTAGGGACGGATTCCACTCCGTTCCAAATCAAGCCTTGAGGCAGACTGCCACCCGGGAAGAGACGATGGGCCAACGGAGGCTTCTGGTTTTTCCGTTGTCCGTCTCTCCGTTTCAAGAAACGCCTCAAGGATTAGTCAGGGACGGAGTGGAATCCGTCCCTACCAGCGCTAACAGTTTACGCGGGAGAGGGCCGGGGTGAAGGAGAACGACGAAGCCGATCCGGGAGCGCAAGCGCGAGCCAATCGCCATCGACGAATGGCTCGACGGGAGCCTTGCTCCACTGTCGCTTACTGAGGGTTAGGTTCCTCCAGATAATCAGTTGGCGAACGTGGCCTAATATCGTGTATGATTCTGACGTGCTACCCCATCTCCAGAGCACTGACTTGAAAGTTCGGGGCCACCCACAATCGGGGAGCGCCATTGGAATTGGCCTGATCCTGAGCCAGATCGTTTTTTCTTCGGCAGCACCAGCCCTATCGGATCATTGGGCCTTTCGTCCGGTTCAACGGCCGCCCGTGCCGGAGGTCAACGACGGCGGGTGGTGCCGAAATCCGATTGACCGTTTCGTGCTCGCCAAACTGGAAGCGCGCGGTTGGCGGCCTGCGGCGGAGGCTGCGCCTTCGGCACTGCTGCGCCGGGTTTACCTCGATCTCATCGGTTTGCCGCCCACGTTGGAGGAACAGGATGGATTCGAGCGCGGCAGGATGCCGCCCGAACCGGCAGGCTGGAAGCTCGCCCTGCGTTCTGAGGCCGCGCTTGATGATGTGATCGATTCGCTCCTCGCCCGACCGGAATATGGCGAGCGCTGGGCGCGTCACTGGCTGGATCTCGCGCGCTACGCGGACAGCAATGGCTACGAACGCGACGCGGCGAAGCCTTTCGTCTGGCGTTACCGCGACTACGTCATCCGCGCGTTCAATTCCGACAAACCGTTCGACCGTTTTATCCTGGAACAAATCGCGGGCGACGAATTGTCGGACGCCGACGCCGAGAGCTTGATCGCAACCGGCTTCCACCGCCTCGGCCATTGGGATGACGAACCGGCCGATCCCGACGCCGACCGGTTCGATCAACTCGACGACATGGTCTCGACGACTTCGCAGGTTTTTCTTGGCCTCACGCTGGGCTGCGCGCGCTGCCACGACCATAAATTCGAGCCGCTTTCCACGCGGGATTACTATTCGATGGTCGCAGTGTTCAATCCCCTTCAACGTCCGCAAAACGGGCGCACCGAGCTGGCGTTGCCCGCCGGTTCGCCCGAAGAACTCGCCGAGCTGGCCGCGCGCGATCGAAAGATCGAGAAGCTGAACCGAGAGAACGAGGAGGTCCGCGCAGACTTGCGCGAAAACCATTTCAAGTCCGGTCGCAGCAAGTTATCCGCGGAGGCGATGGCTGCCTTTCGAACGGCTCCCGACAAACGCAACCTGGAGCAGAAGAAACTCGTGAACGGTTCCGCAAAGCAACTGGAGGCCGAACTGGCCGGGATCATGCCTGAGGACACTCGAAAGAAGCTCGCCGACAATCAAAGCGCCATCGAAACGCTGCGCGCGGCCACGCCGGATTTGGCGCGGGCTTACTTCATGCGCGAGCCGTCGCCGATTCCGCCGGCGACGCACGTCTTGCTGCGCGGGAATCCGAAACGTCCAGGCGATCCGGTCAGTCCGGCCGTTCCCGCCGTGGCGGCAAAGCCTCAGCCGGAATTTCCAGCTCCGGACGCGCGAACCTCGCGCCGGCGGCTCGGTCTGGCGCAGTGGCTTGCGAGTCCCGACAACCCGTTGACGACGCGTGTCTTTGTGAACCGCGTGTGGCAGCAGCATTTCGGTGCCGGCCTTGTGCGGACGCCGAGTGACTTCGGCGTGATGGGCGAACCGCCGACGCATCCGGAATTGCTCGATTGGCTGGCGCACTGGTTCGCGCACGACGCGCAGGGGTCGATCAAGAAACTGCACCGGCTCATCCTGACCAGCCGCGCCTGGCGCATGAGCCGCACGCCGAATCCGGATTACGCACCAATGGACCCGGAAAACCGCCTGCTCAGTTATCTCCCGTATCGCCGCCTCGAAGTCGAAGCGATTCGCGATTCGGTGCTGGCCGTGAGCGGCCAGCTCAATCCGGCCATGTTCGGCCCGCCGATGTTTCCGGTGATCCCCGCTCAAGCCATCGAAGCCAATACAGACAAGCAATCGATCTGGAAGGCGTCGGACGAAACCGAGCGCTCCCGGCGGACCGTGTACGCGTTCATCAAGCGCGGGCTGGTGGTGCCGATGCTGGAAGTGCTTGATCTCTGCGACACCGTGAGCAGTTCCGCGCGCCGCCAGGTTACGACCGTCGCGCCGCAGGCGCTGACGCTTTTCAATGGCGAATTCGTGAATGAACAAGCCCGGCATTTTGCCGCACGGCTCCGGCGCGAGGCCGGCGCCGACGCGTCGAAACAAATTGAATTGGCCTGGCGCCTCGCGTTGTGCCGCCCGCCGCGCGCCACGGAAGTTGCGGCGATGAAGGAATTCTTGCGTCGCGAGACCGAAGCCGCGCGCAGGGAGACTAAGTATGGCGCGGCGGCGACACCGGAAGAACAGGCGCGATCAGAAGTGTCGGTCAGTCGCGATTCGATTGGCTTCCCTCTCTCCCCGCGAGGAACGAGTGGGGAGAGATCTGGAGAGAGGGGTTTCTTGGAAAAGCGAGATCGGACGCCCCTCCTCTCCCCAGCCCTCTCCTCCCTTCGGGAAGAGAGGGAGAAGACTTCGCTGACCGATAGTTTGAATCGCACCCCGGAAGAACAGGCGCTGGTGCAATTGTGCCGGGTCGTGTTCAATCTGAACGAGTTTGTTTATGTGGACTGAAAGCAAGCGACGCTTGAGCGCGGAGAGGTCAAAGGAGTTGTCCCGGTGGATCCGAACTTCCGTTGGCTCGGTCCTTACAGCCCGCGAGGGGATGCTCGAACCTCGCCGCCTTGGCCACAACCAAAATCCCTCGCCGCAGGACCCCGCGGAATTTTCGGACACGCTCTTATGAACTCCACACGTTTCGACCCGAACGTTACCCCCTGCGGCCGCACGCGCCGGGAATTCCTTTGGCAAGTCGGCGGCGGTTTCGCGGGGCTTGCGCTGATTGACCTGCTGACGCGAAGCGGTTTTTTCACGGCCAAAGCTGCCACGGGCGGAAATCCATCGGAACATCCGCTGGCGCCGAAGCCGCCGCATTTCCCGACGAAGGCCAGGCACGCCGTCTTTCTGTTCATGAACGGCGCGCCGAGCCAGGTCGATACGTTCGATCCCAAACCGGCGCTCACGCAATGGCACGGCCAGCCTTACTCCGGCGACGCCAAGGTCGGCTCCAACGGACGGCCCATCGGCCATTTGATGCAATCCCCGTTCGAGTTCCGGAAGCATGGGCAGAGCGGACTGGAGATCAGCAGCCTGTTCCCCTGCACGGCGCAGTTCGCCGACGACCTGTGCGTGATCCGCTCGATGTATACGGACACGGCGGCGCACGCGAGCGGTTGTCTGCAAATGAACAGCGGCAGCGTGTTCATCGGCAAACCTTCGCTGGGCGCCTGGCTCAGCTACGGGCTGGGCTCAATGAACGAAAACTTGCCGAGCTTCGTGGTGATGACCGATCCGCGCGGCGGCCCCATTGGCAGCGCTTCAAATTGGTCGGGCGGCTACATGCCCGCCGCATATCAAGGGACGCTCTTCCGCAGCCAGGGCACGCCGTTGCTCGACCTGGCGACGCCCGCCGGCACGACCGAGCGCACGCAGCGCCACAGCCTCGATTTGCTCAAACAACTCAATGAGGAACACTTCGCGTTGCGCGCGCATGAATCCGAACTCGCGGCCCGGATCGAGTCGTATGAACTGTCGTTCCGCATGCAAACGGCGGCGGCGGAAGTGGTCGATCTCCGCCGGGAAACGGAAGCGACGAAAGCGATGTACGGCCTGAACGAGCCGCGCACCGCGGACTTCGGCCGGAAATGCCTGATCACGCGCCGGCTTTTGGAGCGCGGTGTGCGGTTCATCCAATTGTATTCCGGCGGCGGCCACATCGAAGACACCTGGGACGGCCACAACGATTGCATCACGAATCACAAACTGCACGCGGGCGAAACCGACCAACCGATCGCGGCGTTGATGGCGGACCTCAAGCGCCTCGGGCTCTGGGACGAAACGCTCCTGATCTGGGGCGGGGAATTTGGCCGCACCCCCACGAGCGAAGGCGTGGGCAAACCGGGCCGGGATCACGATTGGCACGGCTTCTCGATGTGGCTGGCGGGCGCCGGTGTCAAGGGCGGCCAGGCCATCGGCGCGACGGATGAGTTCGGCTTCAAGGCGGCGCAGGAGCCGGTTCACGTTTCCGATTTGCACGCCACGATTCTGCACTTGATGGGGCTGGATCACCGTCAGTTGACCTATTTTCACTCCGGATTGGACCAGCGGCTTACTGGCGTCGTGGAACGCCAGGTGGTGGGAAAAGTCCTTTCATGATATCGTTCCTTCATGTTCCTCCGAAGCCACGCCCGGCCACGCAGCCGGAAGGTTTGTCCGGCGATCTCAGGCCGGCTCCGGCTCATGAACTCGCGGCTGTTCAAATCCTGTCCATTGCTCGTCGTGGCACTGGCCGGATGCGGCGGACCGCAAGTTCAGACCGGCCTTCCGCTCGCCGGAGGCGATTCGCGCGAAGCCCTTCGTGAAGCCATGGTGCGCGACCAGATCGAAGCGCGCGGCGTCAAAGATCCCGAGGTGCTCGTCGCGATGCGCCGCGTGCCGCGGCATGAATTCGTCCCGGAACGGCTTCGCGACCATGCGTACAACGATCACCCGCTCCCCATTGGCGAGGATCAAACCATTTCCCAGCCGTACATAGTCGCTTTCATGACCGAGGCGTTGCGGCTCAAGCGAGGCCAGCGCGTCCTCGAAATCGGGACTGGTTCAGGCTATCAGGCCGCCGTGCTCGCGGAACTTGGTGTCGAAGTCTATACCATCGAAATCATTCCCAGTCTGGCCGAGCGCGCCCGCGCGACGCTGGCGCGGCTGAATTACAAGAGCGTCCAGGTTCGAGCGGGTGACGGCTATCTGGGTTGGCCGGAGGCGGCGCCGTTCGACGGCATTATCGTCACCGCGGCGCCGCCGCGCGTGCCACGCCCATTGATCGATCAATTGAAGCCTGGCGCCCGCCTGGTGGTGCCCGAAGGCGTGGCCGAACAAGACCTCGTGATCTATACCAAAGCCGCGGACGGCCAGTTGCGGCGCGAAGCGGTTTTGCCTGTGCGCTTCGTGCCCATGACCGGGCGCGCGCAGGAGTCGTTAAAGCGCTAAAAGCGGAACGATTCAGTTGGGAACTAGGGCGCGTGCGCTCCCCATCTGAATCTGAATCTGAATCGTTCCGGCCAAGAGAGCCAAAAGAGTGACGACAGTCCGGAATGAAAATCGTCTATTTCAAAGCGCCGTCTGAATTTCGCCGGTGGCTGGAAGCGAACCACGCCAAAGTGTCCGAGCTCTGGGTCGGCTTTTACAAGAAGGACTCCGGCAAGACCGGCATCACTTATCATGAAGCGCTCTGTTTTGGCTGGATCGATGGCATCAAGAAGCGCGTGGACGAGTTGAGTTACACGCATCGCTTCTCTCCCCGGAAAGCCAAAAGCAACTGGAGCCTGATCAATATGCGGCGCGCCGAGGCCTTGAAGAAATCGGGCCGGATGACGGCGCCGGGCTTGAAGGCGTTTGAGGCGCGGGACCGCAGGAAGTCGGGCTACTCCGTTCAAGACCGGCCTCAAAAGTTCGAAGGCGCCCACGAGAAGGAATTCCGGACGAACCCAAAGGCCTGGGAATTCTTCCGGGCACAACCACCGGGCTATCAGCGAATGGCCTGCTGGTGGGTGATGAGCGCGAAGCGAGAAGAAACGCGTTGGCGGCGGCTTGGTCAGCTTATCCTTCTGTCGGAAAAACAAGCGCGGCTGGCTGTGACTTCAGAGACTGCGAACCGGTAGGGCGAGTCCGTCCCGGCGAGCCGCTCGACGTGCGTGGAACGCGTCCGACTTGGCTCGCTGGGGACAGGCTCGCCCTACCGCGATCTTCCTGGCCATGCACAGCCCCTTGAACGGGTAAGGACGCGTTCCACCGCGTCCCTGGAATGGCTCTTTTCGATTCGCAGAGTAAGGTCAGGGACGGAGTGAGGGACGGAGGAGAATCCGTCCTTACCCGGTTCACGGCACAGCACCAGAGCGTTCGGATTTCAGAACAGATTGAATTGCCGCCCAGTCTTTGGGGTAGTCTGTTTCTGCGGACATTCTCGCCGGGGCGAATTTGCTTTGGCTCGTTGGGAAATTTTTCGTCGTGGTCCAGGCGTTTGAGCGCGTCGTCCATGTAACTTTTGAACGCGCGTTGGCTCTCGTCTTTGGTCAGCGTGCTCAATCGCTCGCCGTAAAGCAAATCGACGTAAGTAATCCAGGTAACCCGAATCCGCGAGACCGTTCTGCGTGACGATGATGTGGCTGTGGACACGTTGTCGTATGATCGACTCGGCCACGAAGCGATCTCGATTCTGGGACGCGTCGAGACCGGAGCTTGAGACGGGGAACCAGATCGCGGTGCCTCTAGTGCGGTATTCGCGGGAGCCTGCTCGCGCCGGCCAGGCCGCTGGAAGAGTCCAAACAGAATGACCAGCAAACCGCCCACCGCGATGAGCCAGACGCGGTAAGAGGGAGGTCGAGACTCCTGTGTAGGCGTCGGTTCAGGAGACGTGCGTTCTTTCACACTAATCAAGACACCGCCGCGAGTGGGTTTTGTATTCAGCAGGATCAAACGCGATCCCGCAACGCATCGCTTTACTGCTTCGTGGAATCTGGAAACCGCGTGCGGACTGAGTTCCTACAAAGTAGGGCGGGCTTCCAGCCTGCTTTTTGCTGCTATGGTGGGGAACGACGCAGAATAGGCAGGCAGGATGCCTGCCCTACGCTAAGGCCGCCTCAACGGCATTGAACCACGTTGCCTCAACCGCCGTACGGGAGTTCGTATCCGGCGCGATAAGGGCGAGTGAGCAGCGCGTTGGCCTCGGCTTCGCGCCCGCCGCAGCGGGTGATTCTTCCGGAGACGTAATCGTATTCAAGACGCTGGCCGCCCAGGCGCGTGCCGATGTTGCCGAGATGACAGAGATCGGCCGAAATGGCGCCGAGATCGATGCGCGCATTCAACCGGGAGGGATCGTTGGCCCGGACCGCCGCGAGAAAGTTTTCCATGTTGTTCTCACCGGCCCCGTCGATTTTCTTGACCGCGCCGTCCTTCAGGGTCACGACGGCGCCTTTGCGGCCGATCTCCAATTTGCCCTCCGTTCCGTAAAAGACGTTGCCGTTGTCGTGGCCTTCGAGCGCGTAAGGCGTGAAGAGCCGCATTTCGTAAATGAGATGGCACTTCTCATATTCGCAGATGACGGTTTGCGTGTCCGGCGTTTCATGATCGTCGTCGTAGAACAGTTGCCCGCCGGAGCAAACCACGGCCTTCGGGTAATCGACCCCGAGGCCCCAACGCGCGACATCGACTTGATGGATGCCGTCGTTGCCGAGGTCGCCGCAGCCGTAATCCCAAAACCAGTGCCAGTTGTAGTGCCAGCGATTATTCGTGAATGCGCGCGCCGGCGCCGGGCCCAGCCAGAAGTCGTAGTTCACGCCCGCCGGCGGCTGGCTCACCGGGGCGCGGCCGATCGGCTTGCGCAACTGATGGTTGATGGCTTTGCCGACCAGGACTTTTCCGATGACGCCATCGCGCAAGGCCTGAACCGCCGCCATCGCCTCGCCGGAACTTCGCCGTTGCGTGCCGTGTTGGACGCAGATTTTGTATTGCCGGGCAGCTTTCACCAGCAACCGGCTCTCCTGCACGTTGTGGCTGCAAGGTTTCTCCACATAAACGTGTTTGCCGGCCAGAATCGCCGCCAACGCGATCGGCGTGTGCCAGTGGTCGCAGGTCGCGATGCTCACGGTATCGATCGATTTGTCCTCCAGCAACCGCCGGAAGTCGTCGTATTTCTTCACGTGACTGGCGTTGGGCAAGCTGGCCGCGGCTTTGTCACGCCGGGCCGGATCGAGATCGCAAACGGCCACAACCTCGCAATCTTTCAACTTGGCAAAGGCCCGGCAATGGCCAGTTCCCTGGCCGCCGGTGCCGATGACCGCGTGGCGGATGCGCTCGTTGGGTGAACTTTGCGCGAACGTGTTCGGAAGGTTCAAAGACGCCAGGCTGGCAAGACTTGCGCCTGACGCTTTCACGAAATTTCGCCGTGTCCAGTGCTTCATAGTGCAGCCTTTCTTTGCAGTTTTAACCACGGATTGCACGATTCACACGGATAGGGAAGGGGGTGAGTTGAGCCAACGACGTTCCAATCTGTGTTCATCCGTGTAATCCGTGGTTAATTTGGTGGCAGCTTGCCGCGTTGTGATTCTTAATGTCAAATGGGATCGGAACCAAAGCGTATGCGCACACTTCGCTCTCCCCAATCCCATGCCGCTCTCGCCAACCGCCGCGCGTTCTTGAAGTTTCTGGCCGGCAGCCCTCTGTTCGCGCCGGCCGCGCGGCTGCTCTTGTCCGAGGGATCCCTCTCAGAAACTCACGCGGCGGCCGCCGTCGAACCGGTGATCGCTTCGCCCGAAGCGGCTTTGAACGTTTTCAATTTTGAAACCGCGGCGCGAGCCAAACTTCCTCCAGCACACTGGGGTTATCTGGCGACCGGCGTCGAAGACGACGCCACGCTGCGGGCCAATCGCTCGGCATTTTCCAAGTACCACATTCGCCCTCGGCGTTTGGTCGATGTGCGGCAGATCGACGCTTCTACGCGGCTCTTGGGCGAGGAACTGGCGTCTCCGATTCTGCTGGCTCCCGTGGGCAGCCAGAAAGCTTTTCACGACGACGGAGAAGTTGCCGTCGCCCGGGGCGCCAAAGCTCAACGACATCAAATGATCCTCTCGACCCAAACCACAAGCTCCATCGAAGACGTGAACGCGGCCTACGGAAGTCCGGTGTGGTATCAGTTGTACCCGACTTCCAGTTGGGAAGTGACACGGGGATTGCTGAAGCGCGTGCAGGCCGCGGGCTGTCGCGTGGTGACGGTCACGGTGGATCAACTCAGCTTCCGCAGCACCGAGACGTTTCAGCGGTTTCGGCGCACCGACGATCGCGACTGCGCGGAATGCCATTCACCAAGAGTGTTCGGACGCCACAAACCGATGTATCAAGGCCTCAACACAACCGGCGTCACGAGCAATCTTTACGCGGGCTTGACCTGGGATTTCGTGGATCGGCTGCGCCAAGAGACCACGATGAAAATCGTCCTCAAAGGCATTGTCACGCGTGAGGACGCCCGTCTGAGCGTGGAACATGGGGTCGATGGCATCCTGGTTTCCAATCACGGCGGCCGGGCCGAGGAAAGCGGCTGGGGAACATTGGACAGCTTGCCGGAAGTGTTGGAGGCCGTGGCCGGCAAAATGCCGGTCCTGATCGACGGCGGAATTCGGCGGGGCACGGATGTTTTCAAAGCGCTGGCGCTCGGCGCGAGAGCTGTCTGCATCGGACGGCCTTACATCTGGGGGTTAGCCGCCTTTGGCCAGGCCGGAGTCGAAAAGGTCTTGAACCTATTGCGGCTGGAACTGGATCTCGCCATGAAACACGCGGGCACGCGAACCTTGCGGGATATCACGCGCAATTGCGTCGGGTAATGGACTGGATCATAACCCCTCAGTTAACGCGGTGGAGCGACGCTCCTGCGGCGCTTCTCTTCGATGGCATTGGCTCGGCAGGAGCCTGCTTCGGCATTCTTTCGACATCCGGCCTTTGGGCATTCGGCCTTGGTTTGGCGCGTCGGGGTGTTGAGCTTTGCCGTCCTGGCAGCGATTTCTTGCGGCGCAGCCCAATTCGAGTGGCAAGCCGCCTCTCCCGAAAGCCAGGGCATGTCCCCGGAGCGGTTGGAGGCCATTCGCGCGCGGATGGCGAGCAAAAAACCCGCACCTTCCTCGTGGTGCGTAACGACCGCATCGTTTGCGAGTGGTACGCGCCCGGCGTCACACCGGCCACCCGGCAAGGCACCGCTTCGCTGGCGAAAGCGCTCGTGGGCGGGATGTCGCTGGCCCGACGGTAGGGCGCGCCTGTCCCCAGCGAGCCGGTCCGGACGTGTTCCAGGCACGTCGAGCAACTCGCCGGGACGGACTCGCCCTACCAGCGACGGGTTCATGGGCCGAGTGCATGGTTCCCAGACCAAGGGAGCTTCCCATGAACCCGACGGTAGGGCGCGCCTGTCCCCAGCGAGCCGATTCGAACGTGTTCCAGGCACGTCGAGCAACTCGCCGGGACGGACTCGCCCTACCAGCGACGGGTTCATGGGCCGAGTGCATGGTTCCCAGACCAAGGGAGCTTCCCATGAACCCGACGGTAGGGCGCGCCTG
>VHCZ01000171.1 GCA_016871535.1 Verrucomicrobiota bacterium | reverse complement strand
GAAGCTTCCCATGAACCGTTCGACGTTCAACGTTCGATGTTCGATGCGAGCGAGAAATGCTTGGGAACCTGCCGTGCCCCTCACGGTAGGGCGAGCCTGTCCCCAGCGAGCCGGACTGGACGTGTTCCACACTCGTCGAGCGGCTCGCCGGGACGGACTCGCCCTACCCGGCTCATGGCTCAAGGCCGGATGGAGGTTCCGTCTTTCCTGCGGACCGGCCGCCAGTAACCGGGATCGGAAGGATAGGGGAATTTCTTTGCCAGTTCCTCGTTCAGGTCCACGCCCCAACCCGGCGAATCGTTCACGTGCATGTAACCGTTCTTCATCGTCGGGCAGCCGGGGAAGACGTCCTGAGTCGCCTGATTGAAACGGACGGTTTCTTGAATGCCGAAGTTCGGGATCGCCAGATCGAGGTGCGCATTGGCCACGTGGCCGACGGGAGACACATCTCCCGGACCGTGCCACGCGCTCCGGACGTTGAACCATTCCGCAAGGGTGGCAATTTTCCGCGCCACACTCAGGCCGCCGACTTGCGAAATGTGGACGCGGATGAAGTCGATCAGCCGGTCGGTGATCAGGCCGACCCATTCGTGCGGGCTGTTGAACAATTCGCCCATCGCCAGCGGCGCCTACGCAAATGACGAGATCCCAAGGCTACTGCCCGATGAAATACTGGGTCTGAACTGCGAACTGAGTCTTCCCCAGCCCTCCAGCCGCCACCGCAAGTCCCAACTCAGGGAAGCAGGTTATGGACCTGCTCAAAACCCACGAACCCACCCCTTCCCCTCCCGGGAGGGGAGCTTCGTCTGGCGTCGCAGAACCCAGTTCCCCTCCTGAGAGGGGCGACGGGGTGGGTTGGTTCATGGGACTCTCGCCCCCCGTGAACCAGGTAGGGCGAGTCCGTCCCGGCGAGCCGCTCGACGTGACTGAAACACGTCCGAGTCGGCTCGCTGGGGACAGGCTCGCCCTACCGTCCGGTTCATGGGAAGTTCTCCCATGGTTGCAGCCTGGGCTGGATATGCTTGCGCGCGGCAAGCCTGCAAAAAAGAATCGAGTTCCTCAGGAGTAGGAACGACCGCAAGTGTCTTCATCGTCCGCATCGCGTCGTGAGGCAGGCCTTTCTCTTGATGCGGCGAAGCGTGGAGCCGGCGTTCCGAACCGTCAAGGCGGAAACCCCAGTCCGGGCGGCAACCCGGTGCATCCACAAGTTGGCGGTGAAGCTATACAGATTTTCAATCTGCCGTATCGCCGACTTGTAGTCGGCGGCGCGACCAACTCACCCGACCGCACCGGATTGGCCGGCGCACCGCAGCCATCAAGCTCGACAGTTTCTCGGTCTTGAACTGGTCGATCTGCCGGGCCAAACGTTTGATCAAACGCTGTTCTCGCCGGCTCAACCATTCCTGGAATGACTGAAGCCGGGGGAATTCGTGAAGGAAACGTTCCGTGAACCGCAGTTGAACTTGCGTGTCCCGCAATTCGCCGAACGTGTCCAGGCGCTTTTTCAATTGCCGCTCCGTCTTCGCGAGGGATTCATGCGCAATCATGGCCCGCATCAAACTCACCAGCGCCAGCAACCGCCGCGTCTGGACGCGCAGGTCATGGACTGAGGTGTCGGAGAATTGTTCCTGGCAACGTCGGAGTTTCTTCCGGTAACCGCGCCAGAGCGTCTGAGTCGAATCCAGGAGATGCGCCTTGAGCGTCAAGCCCGTCTTCGGCTCCGGCCACAGTTCGGTGTTCAAGGAAGGCATAGCGAGATCAGCAGGGAAGAGAGGGAGGAGAGCCAAGGGGCATTCTCGGCGTCATTCCCAAATTCGACAAAAGTGGCCAGAGTGAAGGGGCAGGCACAGCGTGAATGCGGCTCGCTACAGCGCGAACGTGCCGACAAACGCCGCGAAGACGGACGTGATCTCCCACTTTCGATTCAGGCTTGAACCCTGGTAGCTCGCGTAACTCGTGAAACCCACCCGCGCGTCCTTCACGTCGGTCAGAGGCGGGTAATACACTTCGGGGCTGCCGCATGGCGGCTTCTGGCCCGACAACCCCAGCGTCGAAATCTCCACAAGGCCCGCCGCGGCCACGGTCACGGAAACGGGGTCCGAAGGATTGTCGCGTTCGATTTTCACGGCGCCGGTCTTGATCTCGACAAGCTCCGAAACCAGCCGGCCGCCCTGGGTCCGGACGAAATCGAGCAACGCCTCCTTTTGTTCGGCGTTGGCCCGAGCGTCAAGGAACACGACGGCTTTCCCGTCCCGAGGGTGCAGTTTCTGGTCACCCAAGGTGTCCTCGGTGGCGACGACGGCGACCACGTTCAACCCGCCGAGCGCCACGCCTTTCCAATCCCCGTGGCGGATGGACCACGCCAGAATGCCTTCCTTGCCGGCCAGCCCCATTTCACCGTTCACAAAACAAGTGCCGGCATACACGTTGCAGGTCCGGACTTCGACGTAATCGCCGGAGAGAGTCGAAGGCTTGGCGGCCCAAGACGACGCCAGGGTCACGGCGAGCATGGTCAGAAAACAAGTTTGTCGTTTCATTGGTTGATCTTTTCTCGTTATCACTTCGACGCAGGTTTAGAATCGTTCCCGCTAATTCGACCGGCCTTGACCTGGGTCAAGATCGGGACGCTATTGACGAGACGGTGCGATGGACGACACGAAAAAGGCATGTAGTCCCGCCTTTAGCCGCCTTTAGGCGGCCCGGACCGGCTAAAGCCGGGACTACGAACAAGGAGATGTCGTCTTCCCACGTTTTCCTCAGTATGATCCCGGTCAAGCCATCGTGTGGATCTGCGAGAACGAAACCGAACTCTCGGCGCGGGTGCGGCCCCACGGCCCCACGGCGAGAGGGAAGCCGACGTGAACTGATGTCAACGACTGTTCCAGACGCCTTGGCAATCAACCGCGCTTTTTACGCGGCCCACGCCCAGGAGTATTGTCGCAAAACCGCCGAGCCCCGCCGCGATGAAACGTACCGGCCGTTCGCGGCCCTGTTAACTCCCGGCGCGCGCGTTCTGGACGCGGGTTGTGGTTCAGGACGAGACAGCGTGGCGTTGGCGCAACAGGGATTCCGCGTCACCGCCATCGACGCTTCGCCGGAAATGGTCCGTGAGGCGTGTGCCCGCGGCGTGGATGCGAGAGTTTTGACATTTCAGGAAATGGAATTCGCTTCCGAGTTCGATGGGATCTGGGCCTGCGCGTCGCTGCTCCATGTGCCGCGCGCGGAAATCCCTGGCGTGCTGCGCCGCTTTCATCGGGCGCTGCGCTCACCGGGCGTGCTCTATGTGTCGCTCAAAGACGGGACGGGAGAAGGCATCGCGGAAGAGGGACGCTTCTTCAGCTACTTCACGCTGGCTGAATTCGGCGAGCTGCTCACCCAGGAAAACTTTCGGGGGGTCAAAGCCTGGCAGAGCAGCGACAGGGAATTCTCCGGCGCGGAACGGAGCTGGGTGAATTTCCTCGGTGCATCCCGAATATGATTTGTCTCCATTCGCGGTTGAACAATGCAGCCGAAACCTCACGCAAAGGCTGCCAAGGCCGCAAAGGCGAGGCGTTTTCTTTACTCTCCATTGCCACGGTTCCTCCTGTTCCTGGCCTTGCGTGAAAGAAATTGGCCTGGACGGGGCGTTTTGCTCTGATCACCATGAAATCGCAAGCATCGTTCGGGGCCATGAGCCAGTCCAATTGCCCCGCGCTGCGTGGAACTGAAGAATGAGTCTGTCTGGTTTCAAGTTGAACTACGCGCTTTTTTGGGGGGTGCTCCTGGGCACAACCACGCTGCCTGCGTCCTTGCACGCCGCAAGCCCCGTCGATTTCAACCGCGACATTCGACCGATCCTTTCCGAGAACTGCTTTCAGTGCCACGGGCTCGATGAAAAGGCCCGCAAGGCGAAGCTCCGGCTCGACACGCGCGAAAACGCCATCGCGGCGCGGCAGGATGGAGCGGCCATCGTTCCGGGCCTCAGCCGCGAGAGCAAACTGATCGAACGCATCCGCCGCCTCAGTCTGGATCTCATCGGACTGCCGACTTCGATTGCGGACGCCGACGAGTTCGTTCGCGACCGGACCCCAGACGCTTACGACAAACTCGTGGATCGTTTGCTCGCGTCGCCGGCGTTTGGCGAGCACTGGGCGCGCTTGTGGCTGGACCTGGCGCGCTTCGCGGATTCGGTGGGTTACGGCTCCGATCCGTTGCGGCCCATGTGGCGTTACCGCGACTGGGTCATCGAAGCTTTCAACCGGAACTTGCCCTTCGATCAGTTTTCGCCGCCAGCCGACCAACACGCCGCTGCAGGCGTTCGTGACTTTGAACGACGCGGCGTTCTTCGAGATGGCGCAGGGATTAGCGTTGCGCATTTGCCGGGAAGGCGGCTCCACTGCCGCGGACCGCGTCCGTTTTGGGTTGCGGCTGGCGTTGCTTCGGCCCCCTGCCGAGGTTCAAGTCCGGGCTTTGGAAACGCTCTACCAGAGCGAGTTGGCGCATTATCGAACCGATCCAGAGGCCGCCAGGAACTTGTTCAAAGGAACGCCCGGCGGGATACCGAGCGACGTTGCCCCGGCCGAGCTGGCCGCGTGGGTTGTCGTCTCGAACGTTTTGCTGAACCTGGACGCGCTGTTGATGAAAGGATGAATCAGATGGAAGAGAGATTTGACCACGGATGACACGGATGGACACGGATGAGTTCGGCCTTCGACCCGCTTCATATCCGTGTTTATCCGTGTGATCCGTGGTTGAGAATCTGCGAGCCTATGAACCTTCATGCTGCCCAAACTCGCGCGCTCACGCGCAGGCATTTTCTCTTGCAGTGCGGCGCCGGCGTGGGCGCGATGGCGTTGAACTCCTTGCTGGGCCGCGTGGCTCAAGCATCAGAGACCCTTCGCTCCGCTACTCCACTCGCCCCCAAGAAACCGATGCTGTCCGCCAAGGCCAAACGGGTGATTTACCTCCACATGTCCGGCGCGCCGCCGCAGATGGACCTCTTCGATTACAAACCGAAGCTCAAAGAATTGCACGGCACGCCTTGCCCGAAAGAATTCTTCGAAGGCAAACGGCTCGCGTTCATCAAGGGCCATCCCCGATTGCTCGGTTCGCCGCACAAATTCACGCAGGTCGGCCAGAACGGGACGTGGGTCACGGAGTTGTTGCCGCATTTCCGCGGCATCGCCGACGATGTGACGATGATTCACTCGATGTCCACCGAGGAATTCAACCACGCCCCAGCCGAACTCCTCCTGTTCACGGGCGCCTCGCGATTCGGGAGCGCGTCGATGGGTTCATGGGTGACGTACGGCCTCGGCTCTGAAAATCAGAATCTACCCGGCTTCATCGTGCTGGTCTCCGGCGGCACCGACCCGACCGGCGGCAAGGCGCTTTGGAGCAGCGGATTCCTGCCGTCAGTTTATCAAGGCGTCCAATGCCGCTCGGTAGGCGATCCGATCCTTTACACGTCCAATCCCAATAGCATGAGCCGCGATGTGCGCCGTCGCAGTCTGGACGCGCTCAAACAATTGAACGAATTCGAGCTGAAAACCGTCGGCGACCCGGAAACGCTCACGCGCATCAGCCAGTTCGAGCTCGCGTTTTTGATGCAGGTCTCGGTGCCGGAGGTAATGGACATCAGCAAGGAACCGGCGGCGGTGCGGGAAATGTACGGCGCGGCGCCGGGCAAAGCTTCCTTCGCCAATAATTGCCTGCTGGCGCGGCGCCTGGTGGAACAAGGCGTGCGGTTCGTGCAATTGTTTGATTGGGGCTGGGACATCCACGGCACCGGCACGGGGGACGATCTCATGACCGCGTTTCCGAAGAAGTGCAAAGACATCGATCAACCCGTCGCAGCGCTGATCAACGACCTCAAGCAACGAGGCCTGCTGGAGGACACGCTTGTGGTGTGGGGCGGCGAGTTCGGGCGCACTTCGATGAACGAAGAGCGCGACGGGTCGGCGTTTCTGGGCCGCGATCATCATCCGGGATGTTTCACGATGTGGCTGGCGGGCGGCGGGGTCAAACCGGGACTGCGCTACGGCGCGACGGACGAACTGGGCTACACCGTCGTGGAAAACAAAGTCCACGTGCACGATTTGCAGGCGACGATCCTTCACTTGCTGGGTTTGGACCCACACAAGCTCTCGTTCCCATTCCAGGGCCTGGACCAGCGCTTGATCGGGCCGACGGAAGAACCGCAAGTCGTGAAGGACATTCTCGTATGAGCCACGACGTGGCCCCACACACCCGTTCCCCTTCCTCGCAACCTGACGGTAGGGCGAGCCTGTCCCCAGCGAGCCGAGTCGGACGTGTTCCAAGCGCGTGGAGCGGCTCGCCGGGACGGACTCGCCCTACCGGCGACCAGTGCCACTCCGCCGTTTCCGAAACACTTAGTCTGGATGAAAACGAACGCCATCACAAAGCTCCGTGAAAAACTGCGGACCGGGAATCCCGTCTTCGGCCTGTGGGTCACTCTGGAATCCGCGAGCATCACTGAAATGGCCGTGGCCCTCGGGTTGGATTGGGTCGTCATCGACGCCGAGCACGGCCACCTGGATTGGAAGGACATTACCGAACACCTCCGCGCCGCCGTCCGGAGCGACACCGTGGTCCTGGTGCGGGTGGCTGAGTCGAACATCGGTTTGATCAAACGGACGCTGGACATCGGCGCGGACGGCGTGGTTATCCCGTGGATCGAAACGGCGGAACAACTGCGCCGGGCGGTCGCCTTCGCGCAGTATCCGCCCCAAGGTGTGCGCGGCATCGGCGCCGATCGCGCGACGGTCTGGGGACAAAGTATTCTTCAGCACGCCCAGGAAGCGAACGAGCATGTCCTCGTCGTGCCCATCATCGAAACTGTGACCGCCGGCCGCAACGTGCATGAGCTTTGCCAGGTCCCCGAAGTCGAGATTTTTTTCTTCGGCCCCGCCGATTACTCTTCCACGGCGGGCTACCGAGGCCAGTGGGAAGGGCCGGGCGTGGCCAAGCAGATTCTGGCGATCAAAGACTTTCTGCGGCGCGCGGGCAAACATTGCGGGGTGATGACGACCAACGAACAAAATATCTTCGAGCGGCTGGACCAGGGTTTTCAGGTGCTCGGGCTCGGCCTCGACAGCGGGCTGATGCTGCGTTCGCTGCGTTCTGCGCTCGCGGCCGTCGGGCGCGACCGGCCCTTGTCCACCAGTCTTGCGCCCGAACAGCCGTTGTTGCCGGCGAAGAATTCTGTTCAAGGCACTGAAGCGCCGCGCACGCGCCGCAAAGGAAAATCGCAATCGTGAGCACGCATCTCCAGAGTAGGGCAGGCATCCTGCCTGCCTCCGATTCGTGGGGAGAAACGTTCGGAAAGCGGCAGGCTGGAAGCCCGCCCTACCTTCGCAAGCCGCCATGGAAAGACTTTCCCCACTGACCACTGACCCTGCCCCATGTCCACTCCAGCCAAATTCCGCGTCAAACTCGCCGGCGACTTCCACTATCCCGACGGCTCGCTTCGCTATCCCGACATCGGATTAAGTCTGTTGGAAGGGGCGAAGCACATCGAAGTCTCGCGCTTCGCCGAACACCGCAACGTCATGGGCGCCGACCAGATTGGCGACGCCAACGGCGTGATCGTGCTCGCCGCGAGGGTCACGAAGGAGACCCTCAAATCGCCGGAAAACCTCCTTGCGCTCGGCCGGTTCGGCGTGGGCTACGACAGCGTCGATGTAGCGGCGTGCACTGAGGCAGATGTTGTGTTGTACATCACACCAGGCGCTGTGAACCGCTCCGTCGCCGAAGCCACGGTTTGCTGGATGATGGCCCTCACGCATCACGTCCGGGCGAAAGACCTGCTCTTGCGCGAAGGCCGGTGGGATGACCGGACGCGTTACATGGGCTGCGAACTGCGCGACCGCACCCTTGGCATCGTGGGCTTCGGCCGCATTGGCCAAACCGTGGTGGAACTGCTGCGCGGCTTCGGCATGAAGCCGCCGATTGCCTTCGACCCTTATGCCAAACCGGAAGTCGCCGCCGCGAACGGCGTGACGTTGGTGGCTTTGGATGAATTGATGGCCCAGGCCGATTTCGTCTCCCTCCATTGCCTGCTCAGCGACGAGACGCGCAATCTGATTGGCGCGCGCCCGCTCAGCTTGATGAAGAAGACGGCTTACCTGCTCAACACTGCGCGCGGCGGCATTGTTGACGAGGACGCGCTTTTCGACGCGCTGAAGAACGGCCGCATTGCCGGCGCAGCGATCGATTGCTTCGTCGGTGAACCCATCACGAAGCCGCATCGTTTCCGCGAACTGGAGAACGTGTTGCTGGCACCCCACTCGATATGCTGGACGGAAGAATTGTTCCGCGACATTGGCCGCATGTGCTGCCAGGAAATGCTGGATTTGTCGCTGGGGAAAAAGCCGGTCGGCGTGGTCAATCCGGAAGCCTTCGAGAAACCGAGCTTCCAGGAAAAGTGGCGAAGGCTGATTCGGCGTTGAGATTTGGATTTGGATTTCGGAGCTATGGCAAGTAATCCAAGGAAAACAACTGCGTATCCGCCGACCAGCAGATACTCAACGCCGTTTGAGTTCAGTGAATTCAGCAACCGCTTGAATTCGGGCGGAAGCAGCATCGTAACCATAGCGAACGGGCACAGGCACCAGTGGCGGCATGGGCGGAATCACCGTCGGTGTGGAGATGAAGGAAACCTTTACGCCGCCCGGCTCCATCACCGCCGAAGGCGTGTTGAAGGCCGCGCTCACCGAGCTTTGGGAGAAGGCGCGCAAAGCGAAGCTTACCACTGTTACCGTGCTTTCAGTGCGCCTGTTCGACGCCACGGACGCCTTCCGCATGTTGCACGTCACACTCCGAAACTCACGCTTACGCGCACACTGTGTTCGCAGACAGTCCGCACACCCCTGACCTTGGGCCACTTCACGTTTTTCGCGTCGTATTCTTCGAGGAGCGAGCAAAGCAGGTCGAAATAGTCGGCTTGGTCACGGGTGAAATCATCACGCCAGAGGGCCATGGCATCGGTGACTTCCACAACATTCGCGTAGTCCACCGCGTCGTGGATGGGACGCGGCAGGAACACGCGACAGAGGCCCGCGTAGTCCTTCGGCAAGTCTAGTCTTGAAAGCGGATTCTCGTCTTTGTCTTCACAGCAGATGATCGTTAAGACGCAAGAGACATCGCCAAACATCCTCGAACACGGGCGGATTTGTTGGTAACTGGTGTTGTTACTGAGGGAAATGATCTCGTAAGTTATTGACTTACAAGATGGTGGAGCCGAGGGGAGTCGAACCCCTGACCTTCTCATTGCGAACGAGACGCTCTACCAACTGAGCTACGACCCCAGCCGCATCGGACCGGAACCCTATACGAAAGTCCGGAAAATGCAACTGCGGGTTGGAACCGGCACACCGGTGCCAGACGCGCGATGGTATCCCCTCGTTAAGGTAGTTAGTTAAGGTGGGGCGAGGCTCCTGCGGAGCCAATGCCATTGAAGACAAGCTCCGCAAGAGCGTCGCTCCACCGGCGTTAACTGAGGTTTACGCGCGATGGTTGAATTCCCGTTCAGAGGTGCGTAACTTTGTCCTGTGCTCGCACGATTGCTCACAGCGTGTTGGTTGGCCTTATCGATCGGTTGCGGGAAACCGCCGGCTCAAACAAGTTCTCCCTCCAATCCTGATCAGGAAGCCAGCGCCGCCGCGGCTGTGAACGAGGCTCAAATCGCCGCCGCTCTGAATGAATTGACCCAAGGCGTGCGCAAATACAGCGTCGAGCAACGGCGCGTGCCCAAGAATTTGGAAGAAGTTCTCGCGAGTGGCTACTTGAGCCGCATTCCGCAAGCGCCGTCGGGAAAGCGATTCGCGATCGACAAAAACCTCCAGGTTTATCTGGCCAATCAGTAGTCCACAAGACGAGGGAACAGTGAAACGAGGACGGCTTATGAACGACAAGACTTTTTCTCGCACAACTGCCGCAGGGAGCCTGCGCCGAGCAGTTGCCGCTTTCACTTTGATAGAGCTCCTGGTCGTGATCGCGATCATCGCGATCCTGGCGAGTTTGCTTTTGCCGGCCCTGGCCGGCGCAAAGGCGCGGGCGCAACGGCTGAAGTGCACGGCGCAAATGAAGCAACTGGGTCTCGGATTCAGCCTGGCCGCGGCCGATCGCAACGACCAGTTGCCGCCGACGGCCTACGCCACGGGCGATTACCAGTATCAACTTTCGTGGGACGATTACCTGCACAAGTATATCGGCGGCACTGCGCCCGACGCGGACCTGATCGTCGGGATTTCGGGAGGCATTGCTGACCGCAATTCAATTCCCAAAATTCTGAAATGTCCGGCGGACCGGATTCAAATCACCATTGCCTGGGCCGTGTTTGGCCAGCGGAGAACCTACGCGATGAACTGGGCCGGGCCGTCTTTTCAGATCACAGCCAAAGGCGGCGCTTTGCCGCCTCCAACGCACGGCGTCGGGATCTATTACAATCTCCGAAGCTCGGCGCCGGCGTCGCTGCCGGATTGGGAAGCGCCCGGCTTCAAGGAGAGCGTGATCGAAGATCCGGCCGGCACGTTGCTGCTCGTCGAACAACCCGAAGGCGGGAACATCGCCGGCAATGACTGGCCTTCGTTCTCCATGGGACCAACCGGCCCTTCGGCGGGCGACCAGACCCCTTACCAAATTGCGGTCGGAGGAAGAAGCAATTGGGGCGCGGCCGCGTACGGTCTGCATGGCCGGCGTTTCAACTACTTGTTTCACGATGGCCACGCCTCCATTCACAGGATCACGGACACCGTCGGCCGAGGAACGACGAACGCGCCGAAAGGAATGTGGACGATGACCGCGGGAGATTAGATGAGTTTGCCCGTCGAATTCGCCCAATTTGCCGCGCGCTCCCAGCGCGCCGAATACATCGCAAGGCGGTTCAAGACCCAATTGCGGAACAAGGTGCTGGACGTGGGCTGCGACCAGGCAGTGCTGAAAAAACTGGCCCCGGGCGTGGAATATTTCGGCATCGACATCGCCGGGCAGCCGGATCTCGTGGTCGATCTAGAACAAACCGAGCGCCTGCCGTTTGACGACGCGAGTTTCGATTGCGTCGTGTGTTCGGACGTGCTCGAACATCTGGAAAACATTCATCGGGTGTTCGACGAACTGGTGCGTGTGGCGCGCCGCACGATCGTCATTTCGCTGCCGAACAACTGGGCCAATGCCCGCCGGCCCTTGGCGCGCGGCCGCGGCAGCATCGGGTTCTACGGATTGCCCGCGACGCGTCCCGCCGACCGGCACCGCTGGTTTTTCAATCTCCAAGAGGCGCGCGCGTTTCTCGAAGCCCAGGCGCGGCGGCACGGCTTGACGGTCCGCGAGATGCACGCCATGGAAAAGCCGCGATTGACGCTCTTGCGCTGGATGCGCCGTCTGGCTCACGCCACGCAAATGCGCTACCTCAATCGCTACGCCCACACGCTCTGGGCTGTGCTGGAAAAAAGGTGAGCGTCAATCTGCGCTGCGGGCGGGCGAGACGGAAGGCATGACTGTCGAGCGGCGCGCCGGGACAGACTCGCCCTACCGCTGGACAGGCACGGCGGCCGGCTTCTGGAACCAGACGTAGGTGCCGCGACCGAGCCAGCGCTTGAACGGAGTCACGACGTTGCGATTGAGCTGGCGCGGGATGTTCCAGAGTTGCCCGGCCCCAAGCCATTTGATCAACGGCAGACGATACACGCGCAGGCCCGCCTTTCCGCCCAGCGCTTCGAGCGCCGCGCGTGTGAAAAGGTTCACGTGCTCCAGCGGCGCCAGCGAGTCGAGCGTCTTCGCGTTCAACACCCGGTTGTCGCCGGTTCGCTGCGCCGCAGCGAGGATTCGCGGCAAGGCTGGATTGTCCGGTGTGCTCATTTTCAGGAACCCGCCCGGCTTGAGGCACGCGGCCAGTTTCTGCGCGACCGGCAGCGGTTGACTCAAGTGCTCCATCACTTGATCCACATTGATGAAATCGAATCGAAATTCATCCAGCCGATCGAAGGAAACGATCTGGAGGCCGCGCCGGGCGCAGAAGTCGGCGGCGGAGCGATTGACCTCGACGGCGAACACATCACAGCCGTGCGCCAGCGCCACACTCGCCCATTTGCCCCAGTTGCAGCCGAAGTCCAGGACGGCGGGCCGTTTCGCGTGGCAAAGCTGGCGCAGAACCAGAATCTCCTCGGTCATGTGCGCGAACCAGTGCAGCTTCTGTTTCGCGATTTCCTCCAGAAAGAATTCCTCCCCGGCCGGCGCGGAATACCAGCCGGCGAGTTCGTGGTCTTCCATCACCCAGGTTTGAAAATGCAGCCTCGACTCCGGGCAGTGCCGAATCTCATAGGACTTGTCCGCGACGAGTGCCGCCAGGTTGCCCCGCGCAATCATCGGCGTGAACTCGGGCCGGGAAAAGGGGCGAGAAAAGATCACGGAGGCCGGCGCGCCGGTGATAGGGCAGTCCGTGCGCTGGATCATGGTAATCGGAATGCGTCAACGGTGGCTTCCCGTCGTGCGTTGCCTGTCGATCAGGGCGGCCAGACGCCCGAGGCTTTCGGGCTGGCCTTTGAGTTCAAGTAGAGGCCTCAGTTCTGTTCGGATGAGTTCCAGGTTCAAACGTCCCCATTGGCGTGCCAAAATTCCTTGAACGTCAATCCAGTCATCGTCTCGGCCCGCAAAGCACTTATGGGTTACCAAATCTTCAGCACTGCACGTGCGCAACGCGTGGAGGCCGCCGGCCAGCCAAATCGTGCTCCGTTCAATGGCGCGTGCTTCAAATGGAATCGCTCCGAGTGCGAGGTCGATCGGTGTGCCTTGCGAGCCCACGAGCAACAGGACGCGGTTGTGGAGGGCAAAGTCTAGCGAGTCTGCCCGGCGTCCTCGAAAATGCTTGAGCAGTTCTTCTGCAAAGGCCTCCTCCGTTCCGAACCCAGTCAGGAGTGTCAAATCCACATCGTCCGTGACGCGAGGCTCTCCCCACCGATGCACCGCAATCCCCCCGATAAAGCAAAACCTCCAATGACGCTGTTCACAGAAACTCTGGATTTCCAGAGCGGTCGCGAAAACTTCGTTCATGAGCGCCACCGATGGAACCAGGCTTGTTGTTCCACCAAACCGCATTCGCGATCCGGTCGGCGCCACGGCTTCGGCAAAGACAAAAGCGCTTCGGTTTTTCGCCACGCCTCCTCTTCCGTGAGAGCCATCAACTCCTGCCGTTTCGTTTCTTCCAGGGCAACCGCCGCGTTCCGCCATTGTTCCATCCAGCGACGCTGTTCTTCCATGGTCGTGGCCAATTTCATCTAATCTGAGAGTAGCGGAAATGACTGGTCTGTCAGTCCGAAAGAGTTCGGCCGTTCGACCGAGGCCGAGCGCATTTGGGTTTCAGAGCGTGTCCGAAAATTGCGCGGGGTCCTGCGGCGAGGGATTTTGGCTGTGGCCAAGGCGGCGAGGTCCGAGCATCCCCAACGCGGGCTGTAAGGACCGAGCCAACGCAGGCCACGGACAAAAG